>USJF01000134.1 GCA_900554935.1 uncultured Porphyromonas sp. | reverse complement strand
CCCGACTAGCAAAGTGCGCCATCTCAGCAGAAGTATAAGGCAGTACAATAGAAGGGAAAAGCCCCTTCAATTCATCCCCCCACCCCCAAGGTAATAACTCTGCACCCGCCACGAGATGCTCCTTCATACGAGGATGCATCCATTCAGCTGGCAACTTGTGGGTGATCAGAATACCCTCCCCACCCTCCCCATCCTCTGCAAAATAGATAGGGAGTACCTGCAAGTCCGCCCTCAGCCTACGCACCATCTTAGGCGGAGTATAATGCGCAGCTCCCCTTAGGATAGAGGCTTCATAGCCAGGGTTAAAAAAGTGTACCTTCATACCATTAAAAAAGGAGCCACGCCTACAAAAGCATGGCCCCTTCTATCCATCTAATAAGGCTTAAGCCTCAGTCTCCTCAGTAGTTTCAGTAGGCTCAGTAGGTGACTCTGCAGGAGCCTCATCCTCCTTTGCGGTAGGATTCTTAATCTCCTCAGCCACCTCGCGCTTACGATCTTGTAGCGATTCGATCTTCACCTTCAGAGCATCTATCTTCTTCTGAATCTGCATCACCATTGGATTATCAGGCGAAGCATTGAAGAACCCGATATTATTCTCATACTGACGTAGCTCCTCCTCCAGAGCAGAGATAGTACCATTGATCACCGTCCGCTCATCCTTCAGTTCATTGCTCGAGAGCTCTGTAAGGTCCTTCTTCATATCCACCTTACGAGGTCTCCTCTCACGCTGATTGTCACCACCCTTTCTGCGAGGGGCGCGACGATTATCACCCATACCCTTCAAGCGCCTCAAAGCACCATAATATCTATTGAGTACCTCACTCTTTTGCTCATCAGGCACAGGACCTACAGAAGCCCACTCCGCCTCAATCTCAGCCAGTTCAACCGAAGCATCCTCCAGCTTCTTAGCCTCCAGTGCTTCGATCTTATCAGCGATCTCTAGCTTTCTTGCTAGGTTCTCCTCACGAGAGAAGTGCTTATGATTCACCTTCTTCGCTTCAAAGAAAGTATCGCATGCCTTACGGAATTGCCTCCATAGCTTTTGAGCCTCCCCTACACGGGTACCCAGCTTCGAGATCACCGTCCACTCCTTCTGCAGATCCTTCAGCTTATCCGCTGTCGATTGCCACTCCGTGCTCTCCTTCAGGCCATCCGCTTCCGCTACGATCTCACGCATACGCTCCAGCTTAGGTGTAATCTCCTCACTCAGTTCACGGAGGAAAGTACGGCGTTGCAAATAAAATTCATCCACCGCCACACGGAATCGCATATTCACCTCATTGAGCTTAGTCCTAGGCACACGTCCGGCCGACTTCCACTCCTTGCGGATAGCCTCCATCTGATCCTCATACTCACGCCACCCTCTACGCGTAGTAGGCAGAGTGACCAAGAGATTCTCCAGCTTCTCGATGATTCCCATCTTGTGCGTACAATTCTGCTCCTCCTTTTCCCTCAGCTCCTTGAAGTAGTCATCGTGACGCTTATTGATCACCGTAGAGGCATCCTTAAAGTCCTTCCATAGACTATCTCTAAATTCAGGGGCTACAGGGCCCGTCTCCTTCCACATATCATGGAGCGTCTGCAACTCCTTAAAAGCCTTCACAATATCAGGCTCATCCGCAAGTGCCCTGGCCTTTGCTATAAAGCTCTCCTTCTCCACTCTATTGTGCTTAAAGTCATACTCCTGAGCCTCCTTATTCAGCTTATTGATCTCATAGTGCTTCTCCAGCAAAGTAGAGTACTGATTTAGCAGATCAGATCGAAGGTTATCAGGCACATGACCTATATTCTTCCACTCATTGCGGATATTCTCAAATTCATTACGGATCTTAAAGAAGTCATCCGTCGACTCCAGATTAGCCTCCAGCCTCTTGATCAGCTCCAGCTTCTTCTCATAATTGAGTCTACGCTCCTCCTTCTCAGCCTCCTCCTTCTTCGCTTGTAGCTCGTGGAATCGAGTCTTAAGATTGATGAATCTAGTCATTAGCTCATCCTTGGAGTCGGCAGATACCTCTGGAGTCTCCTCGCCAGTCTCTTCATGTTCATCAAGCTCCTCCTCGTCATTAGCCACCGGCTCCTGATGATTGATCAGACGCTTCAGACGCTTCATATCCTGGAGCTCTGGCAATTGCTCCTTATTGATCAAATCAGATAGATAGTCCAGCAACTCAGTAGCCGAAAATGCCGACGTATCGACCTTCTCCACCGCCTCATCTTCCGTAGGCTGCTCCACCTTTGCCTCAGCACTATCCGTCTCGGTCACCTCCATCGGGGTCACCTCATTTTTCTCCTCACTTGGCGTCAAAAGAGTATTCTCCTGCTCCATAATCTTAATCCTTTCTAAAAAAGTTCAACCACTAGTTACTCGCTAGTAGATACTAATACGTTCTGCACCTCCCCCACCCTTATAACTGTGGCTAAAGATACAAAAAAAGGAGATACCCACACAGCTTTACCCCAATTATAACCTTAATCACTACAAAATAATCCCAGAATCATACACTATATTGCTTAATTTATATACCTTTGCCACAAAATGAATAGAACTAATAGTCATTATTAAATGAATTATTTATCATGAAAAGAATTTCACTAAAACTAGGCGTACTAGCAAGTGCCGTAGCACTGCTAGCTGTCGCATGCCAGCCCAGTCAGAAGGAGTTTAAGCTCACCGCTTCAGGCCTTCAAGCAGAGCTGAATGGCACCTATGCTAAAATCTACGATGAAAGCAGCGAAGAGGCTTCCGACTCTGTATTGATCCAAGATGGCGGCTTTACCTACACTGCCCCAGTCAATGATACCATAGCGCGAATCATAGTAATAGGGGATAGGCCTGTTGCATTTGCTTGCGAAGAGGGTGAATATACCCTAACCCAAGAAACCGACGAAGCAGGCGATGCCACATTTACACGTGGTGGTGATGCCAATAGCAACTTCGTAAAAGTACAAGCCCTCAATGACGAGGTAAAGACTATCAGAAAGAAGTACAACGACCTCATTCAGGGAAAGATGGCAGCAGTACCAGAAGGTGAAGAGCCATCAGAGGAGCTAGTTAGCGAGGCAAACCAGCTTCAAGACGAGTTCATTAAGGAGTACAGAGCTGCCTGCGATAAGTACTACACCAAGGGTGGCAATACAATTGTAGACTATGTAGCCTTCTCTTACCTAGCATCTCAATTCGAAGATCCAGAGTATGTAGAGCAATTTGATGCTGCAGGAAGCATGATCAAAAATGATAAGTCCCTACAGGCACGTTATCAAATGGCCAAAGCTGCCGTTAGCACTAGCGTAGGTGGCACTTTCGTAGACTACGAAATCACCAACCCAGCTGGCGAGACCAAGATGCTCAGCGAATTCCGTGAGGAGGGCAAGTACTTCCTACTCGACTTCTTCGCTTCTTGGTGCGGTCCATGCAAGAGGTCTATGCCAACACTAGCAGAGGTAGAGAAGCAGTATAGCAAGATCCTCTCTTCTGTCAGCATCGCTGTATGGGAAAGAGATAGCGACGGTGCAGCTTATGCAGAGGTGGTAAAAACACACAAGATCACTTGGCCAACCATGCAAGATGCACAGAGCAAGGGCGTAGAGCTTTACGGTGTAAGCGGTGTACCTACCTTCATCCTCTTCTCGCCAGAGGGCGAAGTACTTCTCCGGGGTCACGATATCGACGAGGTAAAGGCTAAGCTAGAAGAGCTTTCAAAGTAAGTCGATAACGACTAATGAATAGATAAGGGTGCCGACTACCAGGTAGTTGGCACCCTTATTTTATATCCAAAGTCCTCCTATTTCACGTATCAAACATTTTCATTTCACGTATCAAACATTTCTGTTTCACGTATCAAACATTTCTGTTTCACGTATCAAACATTTTTATTTCACGTATCAAACGACAGCGCGAAGCCCCGACTAGAGAATGTTGCACGAAGGATGAGATGCAAGGCGCTGAGGATGAGGCCGAAGGGAGCGTACTC
>USJF01000133.1 GCA_900554935.1 uncultured Porphyromonas sp. | reverse complement strand
CAAGGCTTCTTCTATGGAATTCGCAAGACCATACCACCCTCCCTCATTAGTATCATCGGAAACCTACTGCGGATCCCAGCGGCGCTCCTACTACTCCCAATGACCCAAGAGATAACTACTCTATGGTGGATCATAGCCACCTCCTCCATCCTCAAAGGAATTGTCGCCGGCATCTGGTACCTCACCGTCCGGCACTCCGCGACAAGAACAATATAAGCTAATACCAAGGCCGTGATCGTATCAAGGCGATGGCTCAGTTTGTAACTCCGTGATGCCGGAGTTTGTAACTCATCAATTGCTTAGTTTGTAACTCATCAATTGCTTAGTTTGTAACTCCGTCTTGGCTGAGTTACAAACTAAACTTTTGCTTTCATAACCCAATGATTCATTGGTGGTTACGAAAGCCCTTCAGAAAGATGTATATACTATTCAAAGTAGACATATAGGTGAGATTTTTTAGGGTCTCTTGACTTCAGGAAAAATCTGGCTCATGACCCCCCTTTCGTTTCCACCGAACTTTCGGAATCTAGTTAAGTGGAGTATATCACTGACTTAGCGATAAAATTGGTAATTTTGCGATGTTAATTCTAAGGTAATGTTGCCTTCAGATATGTTTCACTATAATTATTAAGAGCAAACTTAATGATCACAGCAGACCAATTACAGAGTGTATTGGAGCGCCGAGATGCGCTGAGGGGGTATCTTTGACATTGATGCAAAAGAGACTCAACTAAAGGAGGAGGAACTCCGCACTCAAGATCCACACTTTTGGGTGCGGTCGCGCGTCGATCCCTCGAAATATTTCACCACGCGCCGCAGATGAAGGTGGTGCAGGGGCTGAAGCATTGGATCAAGGACTACAATGAGGTAGATAACCTAGCTACCGAACTTTCACTAGCATTTGAATACATCAAAGAGGAGCTGATCTCCGAGGAGGAGCTCGATCAGCTTTATGCTAAGGCAATAGAGAAGCTGGAGGACGTGGAGCTACGCAATATGCTCCGAAATGAGGAGGATCGCCTGGGCGCTGTCCTTAAGATCAATTCTGGAGCTGGTGGTACCGAGAGCCAAGACTGGGCATCGATGCTGGCACGTATGTATATGCGCTGGTGCGAGGACCAAGGCTACAAGGTGACTATAACCAACTGGCAAGATGGCGATGATGCCGGCATAAAAACTGCTACGCTACAGGTGGAGGGCGACCTAGCTTACGGTTTTCTTAAGAGCGAGAATGGAGTGCATCGCCTTGTGCGCGTATCGCCTTACAATGCTCAGGGGAAGCGGATGACCTCCTTTGCCTCTGTCTTTGTGGTGCCACTAGTAGATGATTCTATAGAGATCGAGATCAATCCTGCCCTTGTGACCTGGGAGACTTTCCGCTCTGGCGGCGCAGGTGGTCAGAATGTCAATAAGGTAGAGACGGGGGTGCGACTTCGCTATATGTACACCGACCCTGATACAGGCGAGACGGAGGAGATTCTGATTGAGAATACTGAGACCCGAAGCCAGCTAGATAACAGAGAAAATGCTAAGCGACTCCTCAGAAGCCAGCTATACGACAAGGAGCTACAACGACGCAATAAAGCGAAAGCTGAGATCGAAGGGAGCAAAAAGAAGATTGAATGGGGCTCACAGATTCGTAGCTATGTATTTGATGACCGTCGTGTAAAGGATCACCGTACCAATTACCAGACCTCTGATGTGGATGGAGTGATGGATGGCAAGATATCTCCTTTCATCAAGGCTTACCTAATGGAGTTTGGAGGGGAATAAAAGAGAGTAATAAGTCAATAATTGATAAGAATAAAGAAGAAAAGTAATGGCAAGTACAGCAGACTTTAGAAATGGTATGTGCCTGGATATCGATGGCACCCCATTCGTAATCGTAGAGTTTCTACACGTAAAGCCAGGCAAAGGACCTGCATTTGTAAGAACAAAGCTTCGTAATATCGCTACCGGAAGAATCCTAGACAAGACATGGTCTTCGGGTGTGAAGGTAGATGAAATCAGGATCGAGAGACGTCCTTACCAGTATCTATACAAGGATGATATGGGTCTGATCTTTATGCACCCAGAGACCTTCGACCAGATCCACATCCCTGAGGAGCGCATTGAGGGTGTGCAATTTCTAAAAGAGGGTGATATGGTAGAGGCAATGGTGCATGCCGATAAGGAGGAGGTACTCACTTGCGAGCTACCTAGCCACGTTACCCTTGAGGTGACCTACACCGAGCCAGGTATCAAGGGCGATACCGCTACCAACGCACTGAAGCCAGCTACCCTTGAGACGGGAGCTGAGATCCGCGTGCCTCTCTTCATCGATAATGGTGAGAAGATCATCGTGGATACTCGCGAAGGTTCGTACGTGAGTCGTGCTAAGGAGTAATCTACCGCACATCAATAGCTAAAATAAGGGCTAGGTTAGACCTAGCCCTTATTTTTATATCCTTTTGAAAAGAGTATACTACTTGTAGCCAATCCACTTGATCAGCTCCTTCAGCTTTGGCTTCTTGCCATACATCAGTAGCCCTACTCTGAATACTTTTGCCGCAGCCCAAACAAAGAAGACGGTCGTAGCAACCATCATCACCATTGAGAGGACAATTTGCCACGTAGGTGGATCAAACGGCAGTCGCACCATCATCACATTTGGCGCCACAAACGGAATAAAGGAGCACCACACTGCTAACGGTCCATTGGGGTTTTCGGCCGAATAAAAAGCTGCATAAAAGGCAAACATAAAGATCAGCGTAATCGGCAAACTCATCTGACTGATATCCTCATCGCTATCAAAGGCCGCTCCCATCGCTGCATAGATTGACGCGAAGGAGAAGTAAGCGCAGATAAAAAAGAAGAAAAAGGCCAGAATCATCCCCGAGAAGTTGAAGTTAGATAGAGGCCCCAATATATCCTGAATCATCTCAGGATCGGCACCAGCTGAGAGCGCATTATCAGTCAGCTGACTCATATCCAGCGTCACATTGCTGAGGAATACCGCCTGAAGCACCACAAAGCCGAGGACAAAGATAATTGCCCATATCCCCAGCTGCGTCAGACCCACAAGAGCCACCGCTACCATCTTAGCAAATAGTAGCACCGTCGGCTTTACCGAAGAGGCGATAATCTCCACGATCCTATTCTTCTTCTCCTCCTGTACACTAGTCATCACCATAGTGCCATACGCCACCACGAAGAAAAAGAGCAACATATTAAAGATCTGCCCCACCACCATCGCCAAGTCCGAAGAGCTAGCCTTTTCATCCCCCTCCTTGCTCCACTGTATCTCTGAGATAGTGAGAGAGACTTTCGTATCATCAATGATCTTCTCCAAGTCCGGGATATCATAGCTCGCGATCTTCTCCTTTCTCAGCGCTGGTTGCAATTGATCCGAGATATACTCCTGTAGCGTAGGAGGTATAGAAGAGTGGCTAAAGAGCGTGATGCCCTTAGGATTCTTCAGTAGATCCTCAGTAATCAAAAGGTAGGCATAAGCACTATCATCACTCTGCTTTCGTACCTCAGAGATATCGGCATCACTGGCGACAAACTTAAAGCCATCCCGGCTCTCCCCGTTTTGCAGATACTCCAGATACTTACCAGTATGATCTATCACCATCACCTCCTTCTCCGAAGTATCCTTGGCATTCATACCGAGATACATCGGGATAAAGATCAGTAGCAGGAAGATAAAGGGTGTAAAGATTGTGAGCAAGATAAATGACTTCTTCTTCACCTTCACATTATACTCCCGCTGTAAGACAATCCAAAACTTATTCATTCTGCACCTCCTTCCTTACTTAGTTTACGCTCCGCTTGGCTCTCTTCATAGCCGTTTACCTGCCCCGTTTTTCCTACTACATCCAAGAATATCTCATGCATATTGGGGATGATCTCTTCAAAACTAATCACCTCACCCCGAGCATTCCACTCAGAGATAATCTCACGTGAAGCGAGCTTGTGGTTATTCTCCAGGATCAGCTCAGTACGGCCA
>USJF01000132.1 GCA_900554935.1 uncultured Porphyromonas sp. | reverse complement strand
GCACCAGCCTCTACCACACCTACCAGTATAGCCAAGAGACCATGCGAGGAGGTCGAGAGATTTCAGCCCTAGACCAAGCAGCCGAAAAACAAGCCACCACCACAGGCCTCGACCACGCCTATATCACACAGTGGAGCTACGGTATTGATGAGATGCTCACCTTCCTAATTCCAGATGCCAAGGGCGGTGCCTCGGGATACATCGGCATAGAGGAGGCACAAAAGAATGGCATCAAAGATCCCCAACTTCTCGGCATCGTCGCTCAGCAGAATAGATATTGGGGCGACCAACCCTTTACCGCTGGGCCAGTCTACGTCGGAGCTATAGTGCTCCTTCTAGCCCTCTTCGGGATGATCGTCGCTAAGGGTCCGATGAAATGGGGCTTAGTAGTGGTCACCCTCCTCACTATCATGCTCTCATGGGGGCACAACCTCATGTGGCTCAGCGAACTATTCATCAATCACTTCCCCCTCTACGATAAGTTCCGCACCCCCTCCTCCATACTAGTGGTGGCAGAATTTACCCTACCCCTCTTTGCCATTTGGGCCTTATATCTGCTCACAACCCAGCCACAGCTACTCAAAGAGCACAAAAAGGCCGCTATCATTTCAGTAGCCCTCACCCTCGGAGTAGCTCTCTTAATCTGGATAGCTCCAAGCTTATCAGGAAACTTCCTTAGTCGTGCAGAAGCCGATACCTTTAGTGCCCTTTCCGCAGAGCACCAAGAGGTGGCCCTGGTGAGGAGCGCGCTAGAGGAGGTACGCGAAGGCATACTCAAAGCCGACGCCCTGCGTAGCATCATAGTGCTACTCATCGGCATAGCCATCCTCTACTTCTACCAAAAGAAGCAGCTCAATAAGGAGTGGATGCTCTCGCTCCTATTTCTACTCATCCTAGTAGACCTCTGGAGCGTGGATAAGCGGTACCTCAATGATGAGAAGTACCTACCACAGAGGAGCGTACAGGCAAAGGTGTCACACACCACCGAGGCAGATAAAGTAATACTTGCCGATACCACCCAATTCCGAGTGCTCAACCTCGCGGTCAATACCTTCAATGATGCTACCACCTCCTACAACCACCGCTCTATAGGCGGGTACCATGCAGCCAAATTGCAGAGATACCAAGACCTGATCGAAGGATACCTAGTGCACCAAGACCTCAATATCCTTAGGGCACTCAATACAAAGTACTACATCATCCCAGATAGCCTAGGTCGCGAAGTGGCCATCGCTGACCCCGACACCTACGGAGATGCATGGTTTGTCTCAAAGGCTCAAAAGGCAGAGACCCCCGACGAAGAATTTACCGCCATCGGCAAGGTACCACTGCAAGAGATAGCAGTAGTGGGCAGTGACTTTGCGAAGCAGCTCCCTACCACCATTACCCCCGATACCACCGCACAGATAAAGCTCACAAGCTACCACCCCAATAGGATCACCTATCAGAGCAGTAGTACACAAGAGGGATTGGCCGTATTCAGCGAAATCTACTACCCACACGGCTGGCATGCCACCATTGATGGCTCACCAGTAGAGATTCTAAGGGCAGATTACCTACTCCGCGCCTTAGTGGTACCTGCGGGGCAACACCAGATAGAGTTTGTATTTGATCCCAAAACGCTACACACCACCGAGCTGGTTGCTAATATCGGTAACCTACTACTCCTACTGGCTGGCATAGGTACCATCATCTACTATATCCGACAGAGAAAGCATGGAAAGTCTGATACATCTAACCCAGATAGGCTCCACGAATAACTACCTCCGGGAGCTACTCACAAAAGACCCAGAGCTACCAGCCTACACCATAGTAGATACCCACACCCAGACCTCCGGTCGAGGACAGCGGGGCAATAGCTGGGAGAGCAAGCCAGGGCAAAACATCTCTTGCTCCATCCTACTACGGCCAGAGCTACCAGAGAGTGTCACCACCTTCGACCTCAATAGAGTCACATCACTAGCACTTTTCACCCTACTCTCTCGCTACATCGAGCCTAGCCAGATAAGAGTGAAATGGCCCAATGACCTCTTGATCGGTCAGCGTAAGATAGCAGGTATTCTCACTGAAAATGAATGGCTAGGGGACCGTCTTAACTACACTATTGTAGGGATTGGGCTCAATGTCAAGCAAACCCAATTTGGAGCCTACCACCCAGCCGCCACCTCACTAGCACTCGAAGGCATAGCACTGCCCCAAGGATACGAAGCGTGGCACCACCCAATGGTACAGGAGATTGCCCTACTACTCCAGGAAGAGATGGAGAGACTAACCTACGATGTAAAGGCACTCCGCGAGGAGTACCACCAATACCTATATGGCTACCAACAAGAGCGAGCATACCAGCTTCCATCAGGCGAGCGACTTCTAGGTACCATCCTCCAAGTCCTCCCCAATGGACTACTAGAGATAGAGTCCACTAGCAGAGCCAAAGAGCTCTTTGCCTTCAAAGAGATCAGCACCTTGCTATAGCAACAACCTCCCCTCCAAATCCATCCGACCTACCACCCGGCCTTTCGCCAGAAAATGCACTAGCCTATAAATCAATTGATTATGAGACTATAAAGCGAGTTACAAACTGAGGTATCACTGAGTTACAAACTGAGGTATCACTGAGTTACAAACTAAGCAAACGCGCAGTTACAAACTGAGCCATCACTGAGATACCGCCTCAATAAAATGTCTGTATACAGCACTGAATACCAATAGATTGCAGTCTTAGCCCAACCTCGCTATAATGTGCTCTACGTACTACCCCACGCTAACTTCCAAAGGAATTACAGGAAGGACCCCACTTAAAATAGCAACCAAAAAAAGAGAATAGTTGGTACTTGCCACATATTTTTGTAACTTTGCCACGTTTTATATAGGCATACACTATATAATATTGAGAAGAGATAAGATGGATAAGTACAATCACTTGACACTCGACTTCACGCACCCACCCAAACAGCCTGAGAGCTATAGCTTTCACCTGGATGACGACTTCTTTGACCAGGTAGAGGCGTCAGAGCTACTAGGGGGTGACGTAGATCTCCAACTCACGGTGTCTCCACTCACGGCCAATCGCTTTAAGCTCACCTTTGGCTACAGTGGCATTGTTTCCGTGGAGTGCGATCGTTGCTTAGCCCCAATGGAGCTAGATGTAGAGAGCGAGGACTATGTGGAGGTAATTCTTGGCTCTGCTCTTGATGATGAAAATGACGAAGAGATCACTCTCGACGCTCAAAATCCAGTATATGACTTTTCGTGGATAGCATACGAGCTCCTGGCACTAAGCTTGCCATCCATAAGAGAGCATGAGGATATCAGTGAGTGTGACCCAGAGGTGGTAAGCCACCTTACGATGGATCCACCGGAAGAAAATAATGCCCACGACCCAATCTGGGCAGAGCTGAAGGAGAAAATAAATAAGAATAAAAATAATAACTAAATAGAGAATATATCAATATGGCACATCCTAAACGACGTCAATCAAAGTCCAAGACCCGTAAGCGCAGAACTCACGATGTAGCTACTGCACCTACTCTAGCTAAGTGTCCAAATTGTGGTGCTTATCACGTATACCATACTGTATGCAATGAGTGTGGCTACTATAGAGGTCAAATCGCTATCGAGGTAGAGGCATAATACCTCTCTTCTTGGAGTAGAATTCAAATGGAGCTATAGCCCTTCGGCTATAGCTCCATTTATTATTGGCATTCACTTATTAATTGATACTGTTGCACGAAGGCGATCTGCATCGTTGCTTTCGGAATTCGGGCTAGGTCACGTACGTGAATACGCTCCCTTCGCCCTCATCCTTTTGTGTGTGCCTGGTGCCCTACGTGCACCTTGCCCTCAGCGCCTGGCATCTCATCCTTCGTTCAAAGTCTTAGCACATTTGATGAATCATATGTGCGAGAATAGCACTTCGCGCAACATTCTCTATATAGACGAAGGTGCTGAATTGCATCACTGCCTATTTTCAAATGAGTACTATCTCAAAGAGAACTCGC
>USJF01000131.1 GCA_900554935.1 uncultured Porphyromonas sp. | reverse complement strand
TTTCGGAGTAAAATCTAGAGCACAGCAGTTCTTCTTCGTAAAGGGGAGCACTTATTATAAAATAGGTGTGTTGAGATGCTATATCTCGACACACCTATTTTTTATGTGATAGTGGTGAAATTTGGTATCTTTACCTAGGTATAAATCAATTTAGAGATCTATGAAAGAGTTGAAGTGCCCTAAGTGTGGCAGCACATTTGCAGTGGATGAGGCGGACTACGCCTCGATAGTGGAGCAGGTGCGAACCGATCTATTTCAATCGGAACTAGAGCAAAGAATCAAGGAGCAAAAAAAGCAGTGGAGCGCTGAGCAGAAGGCTACTGAGCTGGAGAGTTCACGGCACTACGAGCAGATGCTTTCGCAAAAAGATCAGGAGCTCTCTTCGCTCAAGGAGCAGCTCAAGAGTAGCGAAGTGATACAGGAGAATGCTGTGAATAAAGCAGTGGCCAAGGAGCAGGAGCAGATCGCAAGACTGGAGAAGGAATTGGCAGAAGCCAATGGCCTTCACCAAGTGGCCCTACTAAAGGCAGAGAATCGGAGCAAGGATCAGGTGCAGGAAAAGGAGCGAGAAATCGCTGACCTCAAGAATCAGATGGCACTAGCCAAAAGTGAGGCTCTTAATAATGAAAATCGACTACGTGAGGAAAATGCTACGGAGGTACGACTACTCAAGGAGCAGGTGGAGCTCTACCGTGACATGAAGGCACGCCTCTCCACTAAGATGGTGGGAGAGACACTGGAGCAGCACTGCTATACGGAGTACGGACGGATAAGTATGCTTTTCCCCAATGCCACTTTTGAGAAGGACAATGATGCCTCCTCTGGCTCCAAAGGGGACTTTATTTTCCGAGACTACTGCGATGATGGAGAGGAGTACGTCTCAATAATGTTTGAGATGAAAAACCAGAATGAAACCACTGCCACTAAGCACAAAAATGAGGACTTCCTGGATAAGCTTGATAAAGATCGCAGGACCAAAAAGTGCGATTATGCGGTACTGGTATCTATGCTGGAGCTCGATAGCGAGCTCTACAATACGGGCATCGTGGATATGGCGCCAAAGTATGAGCGTATGTATGTGATACGCCCTCAGTTTTTCATACCAATGATCACCATCCTACGACAAGCCTCTAGCAAAACCATTAAGTACAAGAGAGAACTGGAGCAGGCCAGACAGCAGTCGGTGGATATCACTAACTTCGAGGATAAGCTTAGTGAATTTAAGGAGAAGTTTGGAAACAACTACCGCTTGGCAAGTGAGCGATTTACCAAAGCAATAGAGGAGATTGACAAGACAATACAGCACCTCACAAAGGTGCGGGAAGCACTTCTGGGCTCAGAGAATAACCTCCGGCTCGCTAATGACAAGGCAGCAGGGCTGACCATACGCAAGCTGACCTACCAAAACCCAACGATGAAAGCAAAGTTTGAAGAGGAGCGACAACGCAAAGGAAGGTCTACCACCCTCGAGGAAGAGGATGAGTAAGAGGAGAAAAAAGAAGAGGGGCAGGTAACTACTTGTAGCTACCTGCCCCTCACTCTTCTTATCGAATTTTGTTAAATAGTGTCTCCGCAGACATCACTCTCTCTACTATACCATAAGAGATATAGTACACCTTGCCAGATCCACGGCTTACCAACTGTGAAGTCCCTCCTCGTAATTTCTCACCTTCTAACCCAATAGGGGCTACATTCTCCTTGGCACCGTCCATCTTTGCGTAGAGGGTGGCTGTCGTCTCATCTCCATCCAGACAGATAGAGTAGACTGGTGTATCGGTAGCTCTCAAGTTGGCACTATTGCATGCCCACGCATTGGCTACCCTCGAGGTAGCATCATCTACCGACCAGATTACTAATACCGCCTTAGGCTCATTGGCCAAAGTCTCGGCTAGATCACAGCCATCCACCATCATACTTGGTATCTGCTCGCCAGGATTAAATCCCTTATCGGCGTCTCTCGAACTCTCTCTCCCAGATAATAGCAGAAGGGAGATAGGAGCTACTAGCATACCAAGTAGCATAGTTTTTAGTCTCATATAAGTCTATCTAAATTCCACTTAACCCATCACAAACACCCTTCACGGGCATGAATAGAAGATGGGCCTCCGAGTTTCGGAGCATGGTGGTACTTCACTAAGTACCATCAAAAACGTGGCAAAGATACCTAAAATATCATAGATGGACGCTTAGTTATACTTTTTTATCACGTCATTTTGATCTTATAACGATTGAAAGCCAAGAGTGTATACCGTTGTATTCCAGCGCATTGAAGGAATCAAAACAAGCAGACGAGCAATGAAAATATGAGGCTTCATCATATCCAGCACTGAGCGACGGCAAAGTACTTTCAACCGGGGATGTAGAGCTTCTACCTCAACGACATTATCATAACCCGACTTGAATACGGCCTGTGAATGGCGAAGGGTATCGTGCTTCCGCTGATGCTTCACAATGGTATTATTCAACAAATCACCCACCAAAGTCACTCTATCACCGAAAGCAGCATAAAGCCGCTCTAGCAACTTTCTGATCTCTGCATCGGTGAAATACATAAGTACCCCCTCTATTACCAAAACAATATGCGTATTGGGCGTTGTCATCTCTTTTAATTGTTCGATAAAATCAGGTGAGGTAAGGTCGGAAGTGACACTAGTAACACCATTGAGAGGTGGTACCACCTCTTTTCTTATATCCATTACCTCTTTAAGGTCTAGATCAACCCTCTGGTAGTTTGAGAGGGATGAGAGCGTCCTATGCCATCGAGTGTCAAGTCCGCAACCAGCATTCACCAACAAGATAGACTCTGATGAGTGCTCTAAGGCTATCCGTACAGCTTCGCTATCACAATACCCAGCCCGAACGAGACAGCCATAGTAGCTCATCTTATTCCAGCCACCATATTTATCCCAATTGAAGTCGATTTGATTAGCGACATCAATCGCTATACGGTCACCAAGTATTGGGCGAGAGGTCTTAGCATCCTTCCATCTCATCAATAGTGGGATTAAAAGTGTTTCCTCCACCGCATCAAAGTTTATTTTCTTTTTATCTGCTATCATAATCTTCCTTTTCATATATCTAATTCGCAAAGTTCTCCAAATAGTCTCATTATCACAATACCTAGCTAAAGGTATATTGATCGCTGATAATTGTGTACTTTTGGAAAAGTAAGGTAAAACATGTAGCAGAAGGAGAAACGAGTATGAGTGAAAAAGCAGAGAAGTCCCCTTTTAAGAGGGTGAAGCAATCAATTGAGGAGCTATGGGATGAGTTTGATCTGCATTTCAAGCTAAAGGAGTGGGATGGAAAGCCTTTTGAGCATCCTCAGACTGATGAACTGAAGGTGACGAAGGAGCTTTTGGAGAGTCCTAACTACTATGAGATAATCCCAAGTGGTGAGGAGTGCACGAAGGATAATAGCCTCTACCTGACGATTGATCAGCAATGGTTTGATAAGATCGCTTCGGGAGAGAAAGTGGTGGAGTACCGTGAGATAAAGGAGACGGTGATGGGCAAGTACCTCGATTTGAGGGAGACGCCACAGGAGCAAGTGGTGCTGAACCCTAATCTGGGAGAGGAGTTTGACTTCTCGTTGGATTCCTACAATGATGGGATATTCCTCTTTGTGCCTCGCTACTTTGAGTACTTGAGACTGGGTGTGGGCTACAACAAGGATAGAGATACGGCGGTGGCGCGGATCAAGGGTATCTGCTTTATGCCTCAAAGAACCTACAAGGGGGATATCTTTAGGTTTGACTATTTGGATGAGAGTATCACGGAGGAAAAGTACGACACCGCTGCTAAAAAAGGAATGGAGGCGGTGCAGGATCTTCTCTATAAAGCGGATGGACCAGATACCTACTGGATCATGGCAATCCATCTTGGCGAGGTCGTGGAGCTCAATAGAGGCGAGTGACAACGCCTGCAAGATAAGCTTTAATCCCCCCTCATAAACAGGCGATTGTCTGAGGAAAAAGGACCTCTGAGAGGTCCCTCCCCCCGGTTAGAAGCCCGAAGGGCTTCCATGGCCTATTAACCCAGCCTTCCCCCTCCTTAGGT
>USJF01000130.1 GCA_900554935.1 uncultured Porphyromonas sp. | reverse complement strand
CCGCCACATCCTTAAATGTGACCTTCACCTTATTTTCAGCGTCAAAAAGCTGTGCTTTAGACTTGCCAACATTAAAGATACCACCCGATCCACCTGAGCCACCGCCCATATTGCCCATCATCCGCCTAGACATCCATACCCAGAAGAATATGATGATGATCAAGGGCAAGAAGCTCATGATTATATTGAGTAGATTGGTCGTACTATTGACGTAAGAGACCTTGGCAGAAATAGGCTTCTTACCTGCCATAATCTCCTGGTAAAGGTCATTGAAAGCCCCAGCACCAGGAATTTCCGACGTCACCTCAACCTTCGAAAGGAGAGAAGGGCGCACTTGCTCCTTGTTATTGTTCGCTACTTGATACTTCTTCGCCTTTGCTTCAGCCTCCTTTTTCACCACTGCATGTACAGTGCCTTTGGAGCTATAGACCGTCACCTCCTCAAAGAGATCCTCCTGAAACATTGCTTGAAATCGGCTCCATTCCACCTCATCTCCCCCCTTTCCTTCAGGGAAAAATAGAATCCCCGTGATTGCTACTAGCATAAGGATGTAGAGCCATCCCAGCCCAAAACCCTTCTTCTTCCGCTTTGGAGAGTTATTTTGATTATTTTGATTTAATGCCATGACCTACTTATTCCGTATAGTTCATTCCTCATCTGGGATCATCGTCTGCTTGGCGTCAGCCCACATCTGCTCCAGCCCATAGTAGCTTCTCAATTCAGGCACCATAATATGCACAACCACATCCACATAATCCATAGCGATCCACTCACCCGATCCTGTATGGGTATGGATTGGTTTTTCGCCTATCTTCTCTAGTACCTTATTCCATATAGCCCCTTCAAGAGCCCCTACTTGGGTTGGCGTATTACCCTCCGCTACTACCATATAGTCACAAAAAGCCTCCTCCACGCTCCTCATATCGATGAGCGTAATTCGCTTTCCCTTCTTCTCCTTTATCCCCTCCACGATAGCATCTGCTAGAGCCATCTTTGCCTTATCTGATGTTTTCAATGGTTATTTCTCTTTTACTGATACTTAAATTTTATATTCCACAAATCTACCAAAAAATAATGGTCGTGATACCCCAAGTCCTGCCATTTTTTTACTCTGCAAGAAGAGAAAAGACTTGCCCTTTGCTATCTTCTCTCTAGGAGCAAGATATTCTCCACATGACTCGTGTGTGGAAACATATCCACCGGCTGAGCTACCACCACTTCATACGCCTCCTTCATCATCTCCACATCCCGTGCTTGCGTAGCAGGATTGCAACTCACATAGACGATCCTCTTTGGAGCTGCCCTCAGAATGGTCTGTACCACATCAGGGTGCATTCCAGCCCGAGGAGGATCGGTAATCAGCACCTCGGGCGTACCGTGCTCCGCAATAAAGCTATCCGTGAGCACCTCCTTCATATCCCCTGCGAAGAAGTCAAGGTTTTTCAGTCCATTCACCTCCCGATTAATGCAAGCATCTTCAATCGCTGCCTCCACATACTCAATACCCACTACACGCCTTGCATTGCGACTAACAAAAGAGGCAATCGTGCCGGTGCCAGTATAAAGGTCGTAGACCAGTTCATCCCCTTGTAGATTTGCCAACTTCCGCACCTCCTGATATAGCCTAAGAGCCTGCTTGCTATTGGTTTGGTAAAAACTCTTCGGCCCGATCTTGTACCGAAGCCCCTCCATCTCCTCCCAAATATGATCC
Source organism: uncultured Porphyromonas sp. (assembly GCA_900554935.1). Taxonomy (GTDB): domain Bacteria; phylum Bacteroidota; class Bacteroidia; order Bacteroidales; family Porphyromonadaceae; genus Porphyromonas_A. The sequence goes on along the minus strand of USJF01000130.1, from coordinate 2,435 downwards.
TCACCAGCGTAGCAGAAGACCTCTTGATCGCCCCACGCATCATTCAGTTTGCTATTAACTACATAGATGAGAGAAGTAATCTCAGGAAATGCCTCCACGAGAGCATCGAGGAGCGCTTCACGCTTCGCCTTCTCTTCGTAAGCGAAGACAACCACTACCATCACCTCGCCCGTACTACTTGTGCGTATCATCAGCGTCCGCATATACCCTTCATGCTTCCGAAGGTCATAGTATTCATAGCCCGTATGCCGAGTGGTAAAGTCCTTGATAAATAGCCTAATCCGATTACTTAGTTGACCCCCGAGGTGGCACTCCTCAATATCCAGTACCTTATCAAACATCCGCGGTACGTGAAATCCAAGTCCCGATAGCTCTGTAGGCTCTTCCTCACTACTTTCAGAGAGCTCCTCATTAGAGAGCCAGCGATGGTTGGAAAAGGTGAATTCCAACTTATTTCGATAGTCATACGTCGCTTCACTCCCGATGATCTTGTGCATCTTCATCTCCCCAAGCTCTAGATGCCCCACACGCTCCAATTGGTCAGCCACCTGCTGCTGCTTTCCTTCTAGCTGCACCTCATAATCCAAGTGCTGCCACTTGCAGCCTCCACACAGGCCAAAGTGAGTGCACCGTGGTTCGACTCTGCTAGATGAAGGCTCCAATAGCTTAGCGATACGCCCCTCTGCATAAGCTTTTCTACGTCTTCCCAGCGTGATATCTGCCAAGTCGCCAGGAGCAGAGTAGGGTACAAATAGCACCCGTCCATCCTCCAAGTGACCGATACAGCGACCTTCCGCTGCCATTCGCTCTATCCTTATGCCCTCCACCATCTCTGGCACCTTATTTTTTCTTGCCATACAATATATATATGGTGGTTCACTTATTTTGAGAACCACCCCTTATACTTCAAGAGAAGAGAGGTGAGCTACCATTAGAGTCACCTCCCTCTCCTACTTAATAAGATCTACTTGATCGCCAAAGGCATTATACCCCTAGCGTGCTCTCATGTTGCTCAAAGTCCATAAAGCAGAGCCCTACTAATGCGGTGCCATATCGCTTCTCAATGGTGATTCCCTCCGTCACGAAGTTCAATTCACCTAGATAGTACTGGCTATAAGTCTTCTCGTGTAGGTCTGTGATCACCTTCTGTAGCCTTGCCTCTAGCTCCTCAATACGGTAGCGACCATTCACTTCGCATACTAGTCCGCCTATCTTCTCATCGAAGTTTTCATCGGCATACATCCACGCATAGACGATTCCTGCCGATACAAACTCATCCTGTGTACCGTGCGAAACCGACATAATGGTCTTCATCTCTGAACCAAATGGTGGAAGATCTATCTCATCCATCGTCACTAGGTGAGCTGTCTTGGGCAAGATAGAGGAGTAGACCATAATGTTGTAGTCATTGATCCCAGCATCATAGAGTGCCATGTGATAGGATCCCGCATGTAGCTCTAGATCCGACTCTCCGCTTCCCTTGGTTACAAAAAACGCATTTGGCGTTAGGTTGGATATCATCTTACTCATATACTCATAAAAATAGCTATATATATAGATGTGTCAGCTTCATCTACCTATGTAGATAAATAATAACTTTTATTCTCACTTACAAAGATACTGAAAAAAGCTCGGATCGCACAAGTCCCCATTTTCCTCCTCAGGTTTGTAGGATAAGATTCCTATCGCTTTTGACGAATGCTACATGGTCGATTTTATTGTTCTACTCCCATTATCTCGCCACTTTTCCTTCGTGACGACTATTGGAGATGATCCGAATGGTCGGTGTCGCTAAGGATAGTAGCCAAGCACCCAATAAATGGGAAAATTGGATGAGAGATACGCTATTAGTTATGTGGTTATGACTCCCTGTAATTCGGCTGTGAGATTAATCCATTGCCGAGTTTGTATCTCGTCCCTTGCCGAGTTCGTAACTAAGCGATCCCCGAGTTTGTAACTAAGCAATCGTTAAGTTCCGAACTCGATGATTGCTTAGTTGCTATCTAAACTATTGACTAGATAATATATTGACTTATAGCTGATTGCGAGATGCCTTGGGGAGAAATAATAATCACTTTTTTGTTCTTGCTTTTTGTGTTTTTTCTTTAAGAAGTTTTTCGAGCCGTTCGCTCGACTACTTTTTCAAGGTCCATTTTGCTTCTCAAGGCTTGGTGAAATGTTTGGGCATTGGTCGCAAATTTTGGGTATATTTGCGGAAAGATTTGGGGAGGATTGTATGTGTATTTTTGATGATTTTAATTTCAATATGAAGTTGACACGATGGCAGTTTTTTCTGCTTGCGATATTGGGACTCTCCACGGTGGGTCATGGTCAGGAGCTAGGTGGCATAAGTGGCGTTAAGGTGCCTGTGGAGCTGGCTCCTGAAGCATCGTCTGTGAGAAGTTCAGTTTCGGCTTTTTGGCATCTGCTCCGGC
>USJF01000129.1 GCA_900554935.1 uncultured Porphyromonas sp. | reverse complement strand
TCCATGTGCCAGTACATCTCCTTGTCGATCAACCTAAATATCAGCGTCTTATCACCCACCAAAGCTTGGTCGTGGCTCTCAGCGTAACTGATACTCAGCTCGTCCTTACGGCGATTGGTACACTCCCACCAGATAGAGCCTGGGCGCCACTCTTCATCGGGATACTCCTTAATCAATTTTATCCAGAAGTCGGGGATATTCATAGCTAGTCTGTAGTCAAAGCCATAGCCACCCGCCTCCACCGGCAAAGCAATACCGGGCATTCCACTCACCTCCTCCGCAATCGTAATCGCATGTGGATAATGCTCATGGATCAGCTTATTGGCGAGCGTCAAGTAGGTAATCGCCTCCTCATTCTGCCCCCCGTCATAATAATCGTGATAGCTACAGAAACTCCGTCCCAGCCCATGATCCTCATAAATCATTGAAGTAACACCATCAAAGCGGTAGCCATCGAAGCCATACTCGTCTAGCCAATACTTACAATTGGAGAGCAAGAAGTGTAGTACCTCATTCTTCCCGTAGTCAAAGCACTTTGAGTCCCATAGCGTATGCTCTCCTCTCGCCCCTTCGTGGAAAAACTGCGTCGACGTGCCATCATAGCGAGCCAAACCCTCCACCTCATTCTTTACCGCATGCGAGTGAACCAAGTCCATAATCACCACCAGACCTATGCTATGAGCCGTATCTATCAACTCTCGAAGCTCATCGGGAGTACCAAAGCGTGATGATGGCGCAAAAAAGCTAGAGACATGATACCCAAATGAGCCGTAGTAAGGATGCTCCATAATCGCCATCAGCTGCACCGCATTGTACCCCTTCTCTACAATCTTAGGCAATACCAATTCCTGGAACTCACGGTAGGTGCCTACCCGCTCCTCCTCCGTCGCCATACCGATATGCGCCTCGTAGATCATCAAAGGCTCATGCCCCAGCACCGCCCTTGGCGACTGCATTACATAGGGCTCCTTAGGATCCCAGACCGAAGCACTAAAGAGATGCGTCTCAGGGTCCTGCACCACATATCTAGCCCAAGCCGGAATGCGCTCCCCTTCGCCACCGTCCCATACCATCAGCAGTTTGTAGTGGTCACCGTGCTTCAAAGCCTCCTCCGGTAGCCTCAGCTCCCAAATCCCATTCTCCATTGGAGCAAAGGCAAACGCCTCATCGCGCTGCCACCCATTGCAGTCGCCTAAAAGGAAAAGAGCCGTTGCATTGGGTGCCCACTCTCGTAGTACCCACTCCGTAGACTCCTTATGAAGACCAAAATAGAGGTAGCCCGAGGCAAAGCTATCTAGCGAAGCGTGCTCCTTGCCCAGAAGCTCCTCCTCCTTCTCCACCACATTATCATGTCGCCCCATCAAGCACTCCTCGTGTGGAAGTAGCCAGTGATCCTGCTGTAGTATCTGTAGTTTTTCCATCATCCTAATTACCTATTTTTATTCCCTACTCTTTACTCAGTCGCGATATCTCTTGGTCAAGTCACCAAACGCATCGATCCTTCGGTCACGAAGGAAAGGCCACCACCTCCGTACCAGCTCGCTACGCTCCATATCCACCTCCACCACTTTCTCCGCCTCAGCATCTGTAGGCAAAAGCTCCAGTAGCTCGCCCTGCGGCCCAGCCACAAAGGATTGCCCCCAAAAGGTGATACCACCAGTGACCCCCGAAGGGTCAGGCTCATAGCCCACCCTATTCACCGCCACCACCGGCAAACCATTGGCCACGGCATGGCCACGCTGTACAAGCGTCCAAGCCTCACGCTGCCTTAGTTGCTCCTCAGCCGTATCGGTGCTCTCAGTGCCAATGGCAGTAGGATAGATCAATAGATCGGCTCCTGCCAATGCCATCAATCGAGCCGCTTCGGGATACCACTGATCCCAGCAGACCAATACTCCAAGACGACCCACAGAGGTCTCTATCGGCTCGAAGCCAAGGTCACCTGGGGTGAAGTAAAACTTCTCGTAGTAAGCCGGGTCATCAGGGATATGCATCTTGCGGTACCTACCTGCGATCGAACCATCCCGCTCCAGCACCACCGCCGTATTGTGGTATAAGCCAGTCGCACGCTTCTCAAAGAGCGATAGCACCAGTACCACACCAGCCTCCTTCGCCACTTCGCCATAGAAGTGCGTACTTGGGCCTGGGATTGTCTCCGCCTCATCAAAGCGATCCACACTCTCCACTTGGCAAAAATAAAACCCCTCGTGCAGCTCCTGAAGCACCACCAGTTCGGCTCCCTCACGTCCAAGTTTCAGGATTTTCTCCTTCAGTCGCCGCCTATTCTCCTCCCTATCAGCTCCATTGTGCTGCTGTATGATTCCTATCTTCATCTTCTTATACATTCATAAAACCTTCAGGGACCTGCATCGTAATACAGTGGAGCGACCCATGCTGCTGTACCAAAGCACTACACTCTATCCCTATCACCTCATACTCTGGCATCGCTTCGCGGATAATCTCTAGCGCCTCCTCATCCCTAGGATCGCTGTAGATCGGCACCAACACCGCCCCATTTACAATAAGGAAATTGGCATACGTAGCAGGCAGAGTCTCCCCCATCTCATCCTCCATCGGCGAGGGGATAGGCAGAGGTACCAGTCGGTACGGCTTCCCTTCGCTATTCCTAAGCCTCTGTAGTTCCAGCTCCAAGTGCTTCAGCCTCTTATAGTGGTCATCCGCTGGATCCTTCGTCGCACAGTAGACAATCGTCTTATCATCCACCCAGCGAGCCAAAGTATCAATATGCCCATCAGTGTCATCGCCACTCATCGGCTCTATCCCTTTCAGCTCAAATACCCTTTGCAGCCCCATCTCCTCAGGGAAGTAGAGGTCGTGGCACTCCTCCGGATAAGAGGGGTTGCGATTTGCCTCCCGAATCACCGAGTCTGTGGTCAATAACTCGCCACGACTATTCACATCGATCGCACCGCCCTCCAAGATGGTCTCTAGTCGATTGATATACCGCACACTCGGATCAAAAATCTTTCGATCAAAGAAGAGCTCTCGTACCGCCTGATTATCATGATTGCTGGCAAACTTTAAGCCCCAACCATTAAAACCGAAGTCGTACGCTACACGCTCCCCCTCCTGCATACCAAAGAGGGGCATCACATCCCGCATCCACGTATCATTAAGGGAAAAATCAAAGATAGGTATCAGCTCATGACCTAGCTCCCCCGACGCCCATCGATTCATACACTCCATCGGGACATCCTGAAAATCATCTATCAAAAGCACCACATCGCTGTACTCCAATAGATGATCAATAATATCGATGTAGCATTCATATACATCATCGATGATATAGCCCCAATCCATCGTACTATCGGGCCACGCGAGGATCACAGCATCTACTCGAGACCACTCTGGAATCAGCCCATTTTTCCTCCAACCTTCCAATCCTACCACTTGCTCACTCATCGTATCCACAGGCAAGAAAATAAATAAATTAGGCCCTCCGACACAAATATAACTAATTTTCAGTGAAATGCCACGAAAATATCCACCCTTATAAGTCGAAGACATCCATTCGATGCAAAAGGGCAGATTGTCTTCGTGCGACAGTCTCATAAAAATAAAAATGGGCACTTCCTCAACTCACTGTATTTCAAGACTGTATATTAGCTCTTAGGAGTGATCGGAACTAAGCAGGTACCGAGTTACAAACTAAGAGATCCGTGAGTTACAAACTGAGCCATCATTGAGTTACAAACTCGACTTACGCTCTTATACCCCATTGATTTACAGTTTATTGCCACGCTATCAGGTCTCTATAAACAAGGCAGAGCTCCTTCGCACATCAATCTCTGACCCAGCTTAACCGTACAAAAAAAGTTTCTGCCTTCTCCTCAACCCAAGAGCCCAATTATCTTGGAGGCGGAGGTACTCGGCAGAAACCACTCTACTATTATTGGGTGAGGTCTAGCGCCTCACTCCTTTGCTTATTTATTGCCTACGAGATATTCGGCGATCTGAATGGCATTGAGTGCAGCGCCCTTGCGGATCTGGTCACCAACGCACCAGAAGGCGATGCCACGGGGATTGGTGAGGTCTTTGCGGATTCGGCCCACATAGATATCGTCTTTGCCTGAGAGGTAGAGTGGCATCGGATAGCCCTGCTGGCTTGGCTCGTCGAGGAGCACTGCCCCCTTGGCATGGCGGATTGCCTCTTGCACCTGCTCTACGGTCAGTGGTTGCTCCGTCTCTACCCAGATAGCCTCGGAGTGGGCTCTCAGTACTGGTACGCGGACGCAGGTAGCGCTCACCTGGATAGGCTGCTGCATAATCTTCTG
>USJF01000128.1 GCA_900554935.1 uncultured Porphyromonas sp. | reverse complement strand
GGGGCGGGGGAAAAGCCGATCACGGCTCGCACGCCTAATCAATCGAAGCTGATAGAGTTGATAGAGTCGCACGACTTGGTCTTTGCCACTGGACCAGCTGGTTCGGGCAAGACTTTCCTCGCGATAGTGATGGCGGTAAAGCTGCTTAAGATGAAGGAGGTGCGGAGGATTATCCTTAGCCGTCCAGCGGTGGAGGCGGGGGAGAAGCTCGGCTTTCTGCCGGGGGAGATGAAGGATAAGCTGGACCCTTATCTGCAGCCGCTCTATGATGCGCTACAGGAGCTGATTCCTGGGATCCGGCTGAAGGAGTACATGGAGAGTGGCGTGATACAGATTGCTCCACTCGCCTATATGCGCGGTAGGACGCTGAATGATGCGGTGATCATCCTAGATGAGGCGCAGAATACCACGCCACACCAGATGAAGATGTTCCTCACCCGACTGGGGCAGAGTGCTAAGATGATTATCACGGGGGATATGTCGCAGGTGGACCTTCCCAAGGGGGTCCCTTCGGGGCTGAGGGAGGCGCGCCGCATCCTAAGGCAGGTGGATGGTATAGGGTGGCTCACTTTTGAGAAGAAGGATATTATGCGTCACGGTTTGGTACAAGCGATTGTGGAGGCTTACGACCAAGATGAAGGAGAGAGGGAGGTGATAACGGAAGAATAAATCACTACACATTTATAATATATGTATTATGGCTAAAGCATTGACCAACACTGATCTTCAGTTGCCAGGGATCAAAAATCTATATCATGGCAAGGTAAGAGATGTCTACACCCTTGAAGGCGATCTACTCGCAATGGTGGTAACGGATAGAATCTCGGCTTTTGATGTGATCCTCCCAGAAGGAATCCCTTACAAGGGGGAGATTCTGAATAGAATCGCTGCTAAGAACCTCGACGCTACAGCCGATATCGTGAGGAACTGGAAGATCGACTCTCCGGACCCTATGGTGACGATTGGGCACAAGTGCACACCTTTTAAGGTGGAGATGGTGATCCGTGGCTATATCACTGGTAGTGCTTGGCGGACCTACAGTTCGGGACAGCATACCATCTGTGGCATCAAGCTTCCTGAAGGACTGAAGGAAAATCAAAAGTTCGATCACCCAATTATCACCCCTACGACCAAGGCTGATGAGGGGCATGATGAGGATATCTCTCGGGAGGAGATCATCGCTTCAGGGCTTGTCTCAAAGGAGGATTATGAGGAGCTAGAGCGTATCACCTATGCGCTTTTTGAGAGAGGTACGGAGCTGGCTGAGAAGCATGGTCTGATTCTAGTAGATACAAAGTACGAATTTGGCAAGAAGGATGGCAAGATCTACCTGATTGACGAGATCCATACCCCCGACTCCTCTCGCTACTTCTACAAAGACTCTTATCAAGAGCTCTTCCGGAAGGGTGAACCACAGCGACAGCTTTCTAAGGAATTTGTAAGAAAGTGGCTCATTGAGCATGGCTTCCAAGGTAAGGAGGGACAGAAAATACCAGAGATGACGCCTGAGTATTGCGATAGCGTTACGGATAGGTACATAGAGCTGTATGAGCACCTTACGGGTGAAAAATTTGAGAAGCACCCCACTGAGGATATTCATTCAAGAATTGAAAAGAACCTAACTCAATGGCTAAGGGCGAGGAAGTAAGGGAGACAACATTTTCAGGTAGGATAAGGGCTATGTTTGATGACATAGCCCCTACCTATGACCTTCTCAATCGTGTGAATAGCTTTGGGCTGGACCAACTTTGGCGTAGGGACTTGGTGGCGCACGTGGCAGAGGAGCGACCGGAGCTTATACTAGACCTGGCAGCAGGGACAGGAGACTTATCGCTACTACTAGCGGAGAGATGCAAGGGGGCAACGGTAGTGGCTAGTGACCTCTCTATGAATATGCTGGAAATTGGCCTTGAGAAGGCTATCCGAAGGGGGCTTGAGCAAGTTAAGATCTCTGTGGAGGATGCGATGGATCTCTCTTTTGAAGCAGAGCACTTTGACGTGGTGACTTGTGCTTTTGGGGTGCGCAACTTTGAGTCGATTGCTCGTGGGTATCAGGAGATTTACCGTGTGCTTCGCCCTGGAGGAATGGTGGCAGTCCTTGAGCTCTGTGTGCCCACTCACCCGATCACAAGGGCTGGGTACAACTTGCACGTCGATCAAGTAATTCCTTGGATTGGTCAGCTATTCGGCCAACATAGAGTTGCCTACCAATATCTTGGTGAGAGCATTCGCAAGGTGCCCCAACGGCGCCAGATGGAGGGGCTGATGCAGATGGCTGGGTTTGTCAATACCTATTATAAGGTCTATACTCCTGGGGTGTGTGCCTTGTACGTGGGATTTAAGCCGGAGAGCAGTGTCTTTGCTGAGCATTACAATAGGCTCTCTAAGATCAAAAACGCTGGAAGACTAGGATGAATAGGTACGCCTTACTTGGCAGAGGGATTGGCTACAGTAAGTCTCCTGAGATTTGGCAGGCTATTTGGGCTAAGGAAAGGGTACGGGATTGTAGCTTTGAATTGGTGGATTGTGACGACCCAGACCTCTTTTTACGTGTGCTTCAGAAGGATGGTTCGTGGAAAGGCTTTATGGTTACCACGCCTTATAAGGAGTGGATGTACGAGCGGGTGGACATTGCTTCGGATATCGCTAAAAGTGTGGGGGCGATTAATGCGGTGAAGCGGGTTGGGCAACAATTATTCGGATACAATACCGATGTGGTAGGCTTTGCCAAGTCGCTTCAGCACTTGGACTTAAACCCACATTGCTCCGCACTGATACTAGGAAGTGGAGGGGCTAGCAAAGCGGTTGCTTTTGCGCTAAAAGGACTCGACATCCCCCCCCTTATCGTATCGCGATGCCCGAAGGATGGAAGTGGCATGATTGGTTATGACCACCTCACGCCCAATTATGTGGCGGATCAGGTGCAGCTCATCGTCAATGCCACCCCACTAGGAGGGCCCAAGATGCCTAGCGAGCTACCGCCAATACCCTACGATGCACTTGGGGAAGGGCATATCCTCTACGACCTTTCATACGATAGGAGGTATGAGGGCTTCTTAAAGGTAGCACCCGAGACTTGCACCAAGGTCAATGGGGAGCGTATGCTCCAGCTACAGGCAGAAGAGGCGTGGCATATTTTTAGAGAATAGGAATAGGGAGATAGTGATTAAATTGGTATCTTTGCCAGAAGTATTAAAAGTAAGATGGCTCACTTATGAAGCAAATAGCTAGATTTTCACTCATTGGACTACTCTTCGTGCTCCTTGTCTCCTCGTGCAACGAGCTGACAAAGGCGCAGAAAAGCACCGACCTGTACGAGAAGTACTCCTATGCCAAGAAGTTTTATAATATCGGGAAGTACGAATGGGCCGCTCAAACGCTTGAGGAGATACTCCCCTACTTCCGTGGTAGTAGCGAGATGGAGCAAGCCCTCTACCTAAAGGCACAAGCCTACTACAAGGCAAAGGATTATGTTCAGGCACAGACTGCTTTTAGCCAGTACTATACGGAGTTTCCCAATGGTGAGTACACCGAATTGGCTCGCTTTTATTCGGGTTATGGCTTAGCCCAAGATGTACCAGACCCACGCTTGGATCAGGCTAAGACCATTGCAGCGATGCAGGAGTTACAGCTATTTCTAGACTTCTATCCTCAGAGTGAAAAGGCAGAGGAGGCGAAGCAACTACTATTTAGCCTTCAGGAGAACCTCGCGGAAAAGGAGGTCCTTAATGCCAAGCTATACTACGACCTTGGCAACTATATATTCAATAACTACGAGAGTTGCATCATCACCGCACGCAATGCGATGAAGAGCTATCCCTACTCCATCCACAAGGAAGAGATGCACTACTATGTGGTGGCGTCGCTATATCAGATAGCCAAGAATAGTGTGTTGGAGAAGCAGCAACAGCGCTTGAGAGACCTCCGTGATGAGTACTACAACTTCATCAACGAGTTTCCCAATGGGAAGTACCGAAAGGAGGTGGAGAAGTACTTCGAGTATGCCGAAAAGCATATTGATCCCAATGCAGACTGGGAATAACGTACGATTAAGACGAAGCAAATAGATAAGATACATAGACGATGAAAAAGAAAACAAATGCCCCAACAACTACCGTGACACGTGACTTGGAAAAGTTTAGCGAGCCAACAGGCAACCTATATGAGTCGGTAGTAATCATGAGCAAAAGAGCCAATCAGATATCTGCTGAGATGAAGAGTGCTTTGGAGCAAAAGCTACAAGAGTTTTCGACTTACACCGACACTCTAGAAGAGTATACCGAAAACCAAGAGCAGATCGAGATCTCCAAGTACTACGAGCGTCTACCAAAGCCCGTGCTAGTAGCAGCAAAGGAGTTTGAGGAGGAAGAGATCTATTTCCGCAATCCAC
>USJF01000127.1 GCA_900554935.1 uncultured Porphyromonas sp. | reverse complement strand
TGAATATTGGCATCCACCATTTTTATAATGGCTTCATCAAGTACAATCAGCATTCGACCAATTGCTAGCTGATTACCTCAATTCAAACCATCGGAAACGCACCGAAGTTATTTGCAAGGCCTTCAATCTGGCACGTGCCGCCCATGAAGGGGCTAAGCGCAAGAGTGGAGAGCCCTATATCCTGCACCCTATTGCGGTGGCAAGCATCTGCTGCAACGAGATAGGGCTTGGCTCCACTAGTATCGCCTCGGCACTTCTCCACGACGTAGTGGAGGATACCGATTACACCGTGCAGGATATCCGAGATATGTTTGGCAATACCATCGCCCGAATTGTGGAGGGGCTCACCAAACTCTCTGGCGAGATCCTTGCGGAGATGATGGAAGGCAAAGAAAATGCCTCTGCTCAGCTCGAAAATATCCGCCACCTACTCCTTACTGCCAATAATGATATCCGCATCGTGATCATCAAGATAGCCGACCGGCTACACAATATGCGCACCCTTGGTAGTATGCCAGTGGCCAAGCAAGCCAAGATAGCTTCTGAGACCCGGCTTTTCTACGCTCCATTGGCCGAGCGCCTAGGTATGTACGATATCATGAGTGAGCTCAATGACCTCTCCCTCAAGTACGACCACCCACAGCAGTACCTCGAGATACAAGACGAGATAGAGCGAAGTGGCGCCAAGCGCTCCAAGCTCTTCAATCTCTTTTATGCCGAAGTACGCGAAGACCTAGATGCCACAGGCCTCACCTACGAGATTCAGCACCGTATGAAGGGCATCTATTCCATTTGGAAAAAGATGACCACCAAGCAGCTCTCTTTCGATGAGATCTACGACCTCTTTGCTATCCGAATCGTCTTCGAGCCCACCCGCTACGACTCTGAGTACGACGACTGCTTCAGGATCTACCGAGCCATTACACGCCACTTTAGGATCAAGGACGATCGCACCCGTGATTGGCTCACCAAGCCCAAGGAAAATGGCTACCAAGCCCTTCATATCACCGTTATGGGACCTTTGGGGGAGTGGGTGGAGGTGCAGATCCGCTCTCAGCGGATGCACGATATGGCCGAGAGGGGATTGGCAGCGCACTGGAGATACAAGCAGCACCCTGGCGAGATCGATGAGATTGAGCAGAGCATCCTCAATAATGTCCGGGTACTACTCAGCAATCCTGGTCCTAGTGCATCGGACGACTACGAGACCATGATGTACAAGTTCACCACTGAGGAGATCCTAATATTTACCAAAGAGGGCGATCAATTGCGTGTGCCACAAGGCTATACTGTCCTCGACTTCGCTTACCAGTTAGGCGAAGAGTATGGCGATCACTGCCTAGGAGCCAAGGTCAATCACGTAATGGTCAATATCGACTATCCGCTCCATAGTGGCGACCAGATAGAGGTGCTCACTGCCTCTAAGGTGCAGCCACGAGAGGAGTGGCTAGAGTATGTCACCAGCCCACAAGCTAAGCGCTATATACGCAATTACCTGAGCAATATCCGCACTAAGCAGATACAGAGAGGCCGCAACCTCCTTGAAGCCTACCTTCACGGTGAGGGCTACGCTCTTGGCGATCTGGTGCCCAACTTTGGTCACGTACTCAGCTACCCTACACCGGACCACTTATTCTTGGCAGTTCAGTCGGGAGAAGCAGTCCTCGACGGTGACCTTATCAAGCAACTGATTGAGGATCGGCACAAAGGCAATCAAATGGCAGATGATCGTCAGCTTTGGCTCGATTCCGACGAGACGCAAGTTCCCAGCATCGCCCCAGAGGATCGCAAGAAGCTCTACACCCTAGAGGCGAGAGATGGCCGACGCAATTACATCCGCTCTCTCTGCTGCAAACCTATCTGCGGTGAAGAGGTAGATGGTATCCTTAATGATAAAGACCAAGTGGAGGTACACAAGAAGAGTTGCTCCGTGGCGATGCAGCTCAAAGCGACCTACGGCGACCGTATCATCGCCGTCGCTTGGGGGCCTCATATCCACTCCAACTTCGGTGTCACCCTAGAGATAGAAGGGGTTAATCAAGATGGCTTCGTTCACCGTATCCTTGGGACCATTAGAGACCTGAGAGTTCCTTTGACGGAGATCCACTTCTCCAGTTCCATTGATCGAGCCATCGGTACCATACGCATTCGTATTCCCAATCTCACCGAGCTCAATTATCTCATACGTCGGTTGAAAGATGAGAATGACATCCTACACATACAAATAGTAACCAATAAACCAATACTTTAAGACATGGCAAGAATCATTGCACCCTCAGTGCTATCGGCAGACTTTCTCCACCTCGGACGCGATATAGAGATGCTCAATCAGAGCCAGGCAGAGTGGATACACCTAGATATTATGGACGGGCTATTTGTCCCCAATATCTCCTTCGGACTACCGGTAGTTCAAGCGATATGCAAAGCCACCACCAAGACCCTAGATGTCCACCTTATGATAGAGCAGCCAGAGCGATACATTACCGCCTTCGCCGATGCTGGTGCCGATATCCTCACCCTTCACTACGAGGCGTCACGCCATCTGCATAGAGCAATGCAGCAGATCCGCGATGCCGGTATGAAGGCAGGCGTTGTCCTCAATCCCCACACCCCTGTAGAGCTTCTCTGCGACCTCCTTCCCTACCTAGACCTTGTCCTACTTATGTCGGTCAATCCCGGTTTTGGCGGACAGAAGTTCATCCCACAGATCCTCGATAAAACCGTAAGGCTAAAGAAGATGATCGAAAAGCGAGGCCTTGATGTAATGATAGAGGTAGATGGCGGTGTCAATGGCGATAATGCCAAAGCGCTTTTCGATGCCGGTGCCGATGCTCTCGTAGCGGGAAGCTACGTCTTCGGCTCCAAAGACCCTGTCCAAACCATTCAGACCCTCTTAGAGGTATAGCCAGCCGGTTCCTACCAAGAGCCACCGCCCCATGCCACCACTAGTACCGCAGGTAGAGTATACCCAGCGCCCCGCCTTCCGATTGGTGATAGGCGCCCTTTTGGGTGCCCTTATCTTCCAGACGGGTTACCTCCTCGTGGCATCCATCCTCTTCGTTCTAGTCATCGGAGTGCTCCTCCTCTATCCCTTCAAAAAGATAGATAGAGAGCTTATTATCTGGACCCTCCTTATCGCCATCGCCTTCGGACTGTATAGCCAACTTCGGGCAATACCGTTCGGCCTTGTGGCACACCCTCAGACCTTATTCCATGCGAAGATAAAGCTACTTCACCCGATCATCGCCAGTGCAGAGAGTCAAGTGCAATATCAAGCCAAAGTAGAGTTGCCCAGCGGTCAGTGGATCAATGTGCAGCTCAGAGTCCCTTCGCCAGAAACCATCCCAGAGGCCGATAGCTACGGCACCGAAGGGGTGGCAACGCTAGACCTCTCCCCACTTAGCTCTATAAAGAATAAAGGGTATCGTCGCTATCTTATCAGCCAAGGGATAAATGCCCAAGCCACTATTCAGAGTATTGCCTCACTCACCCCAATGAAGCGAAAGCCACTCATCAGCCAGCTGCAAGCGTGGCGCTACCACCTTCGTCAGAGATTCGATGCCCTCTCCGCTCCTCAGATATCCTGGCAGAGTAGGGGACTTATCTATGCCCTCTCTCTTGGCGATCGCTCTTTGCTCCCCACCTCTCTAAAGCAACAATTCTCCCACACTGGCGTGGCACATATATTGGCACTCAGTGGCTACCATCTCGGTGTGGTAATGTGGCTCTTTAGCCTCCTTATAGGCCGTATATTGTGGCGATACGAGTGGCGACAGCTCCGCTATCTCCTTCTTCTGAGCCTACTCATCGCCTATACCCTCTTTTCAGGCGCCTCCACAGCCACCGTCAGAGCGTTGCTGATGAGTGTTATAGTGATAGCCGGGAAGTTACTAGCCCGCCCCATAGACCCCATCCAGCTCCTCTCCCTCGTCTTCGTGATATTCCTCGCCATCAACCCCTTCTCCTACTACAGTCTTGGACTTCTCCTAAGCCTCTCTGCTGTATGGGGCATCTTTAGCTTCTACCCTCTTTTCATAAGATGCCTCAACCCCACCAATCGGTTCCTCCAATGGCTAAGGGACCTCATCTGCCTTACCATCTCTGCGCAGATCGGGGTATTGCCCCTCCTTCTCCTCAACTTCGGTTCCGCTCCACTCGTCTTTATTTGGAGCAATATCCCGCTCCTCTTCCTTAGTAGCCTATTGATACCATTAGCACTCCTCTGCTTCCTCCTCACCGCTCTCCTCGGGTGGGTGCCCAATGCCCTTCTTCAGTTCCTCAATCTCCTTGCAGAGTGGATGCACGCCGTTACCAACCTCTTCAGCCCCAATCCTATCAACCTAACCATACGATTTGATTGGGTCGCCCTCATCCTCTACTACCTCATCGCCTACCTCG
>USJF01000126.1 GCA_900554935.1 uncultured Porphyromonas sp. | reverse complement strand
TCCTCATAGACGTGGTCATTGCCACTGATGATCACCTTATTAATAGTGGCAGGCTTACCCTCGTGAATGCGGATGTCCAGACTTACTGAGTCGCCCTTTACCTCTGTCTCAATAGGGGTCATATTGGCGAAAAGATAGCCATTATTAGAGTATACATTATAGATGGCATCTTCATCGGTAGTCATACGCTCCTTTAGCTTCTTCTGGTCGTAGACATCTCCTTTCTCCATATTCAGGAGCCTTGATAAGTCCTCAGTGGTGTACTTGGTATTTCCTACGAAGTTGATATCCTTGATGTAGTATCTCTTACCTTCATTAATATAGATGTCGATATTGATTCTCTTATCATTGGCACGGTAGATACTATCTTTCAATATTTCAGCATCACGATAGCCGTGTGCGTGGTAGAGGTCAATGATATTATTGAGGTCTGCCTTGTAGTCTTCTTGCACAAACTTTTTTTGGCTGAATATCTCCAAGATACTAGGGATAAAGTTCTTGAAAAGGTTGAAGCGCTCATTGGTCTTCTTCATCGCCCTTCTCAGTTGATTATCAGAGAGCATTTCGTTGCCAATAAAGTGGATCTGTTGTACTGTCGTCTTACTATTTTTCGATACATCAAAGACTAGTTGCACGAACCCCTCTTTATCGGGATCTGGGACAGTGTGCGATTCTACAGTCGCGGTGCTAAAACCTTTAGCATCAAAGAAGCGCTTAATCTCTAGCTCAGCCCTATTGATGATATTGGGTGTCGCTTGTACACCCTCTTGTAGTGCGAGTAGTTTTCCCTTCTTTAGATCGTCTGCTTCGCTTTTCTTTACCCCATTAATCTGTAGCTTAGAGAGACGTGGGTGCTCAGCAATGTTGATGGTAAGCCATACCGAGTCCCCCTCGATCTTAGAGGCCGAGATACCCACCTCGCTAAATAGCCCATTACGCACATAGTTCTGTACTGCTTGCGTAATTTCATCACCAGGGATAGCTACTTTCTGCCCTACCTTTAGTCCAGAGATATTGATCACCACTTGCCGATCGTAGCTTTTATTTCCTACTAGATCTATTCCCGCTATCACCTTATGGGTAGGACGGGCATAGGAGACTACTGGTGTATCAGTTTGGTCTTGGGCTTGAAGGCTAGGTAGCATCATACAGCTAATGGCTACGGCTACTACTAGTCGGTATATTTGCTTTATGGTCATGGCTTTATCTTTTGTTTTGCCCCACATTATCATCTTCCTCATTATATACTTATCTCTCTAACTTTCTATCACAAACCTGCTCGCCAGTCTTTCCAAACCGTCTTTCTCTCTGTTGGAAGTCGAGGATTGCTTTGTAGAGCTCCTCCTTTCCGAAGTCAGGCCAAAAGGTGGGGGTGAAATAGAGCTCGGTATATGCCAATTGCCAAAGCAAGAAGTTGCTAATCCGATACTCTCCACCAGTACGAATCAGCAGATCTGGATCCGAAAGCGTGGGTAAATATAAGTTCTCTGCAAAGAGCTTTTCATCAATCTCAGTACACCCCTTCTTCGCCAATTGCTTAGCGGCACGAATCAGCTCCGACCTTCCAGAGTAGTTGATCGCCAATACCACCTGGCAACCTGTCCTATCGGCCGTCTCTTCGATTGCCCTCTGCAGTGCCTCTCGAGGCTCCTCAGGTAGCTCCTCCAGATTTCCAAGCACCTCAAGACGGATGTTATTGGCCTTTAGCTCCTCCAATTCATTATTCACAGCACTGACAAGGAGCCTCATCAGCGTCTCCACCTCCTCTTTTGGTCTTTTCCAATTCTCTTCTGAAAAGGTGTAGAGGGTAAGCGTCTTCACTCCTATCTCACTAGCCGCCTTAAGAATAGTTCTGACAGTTTCCACTCCACGCTCATGTCCGTAGGTTCTTATATTACCTTGCTGCTTAGCCCACCTTCCATTGCCATCCATAATGATTGCAATGTGCTGTGGAATGCGATCCTTATCTATCTTTGCCAGGATGCTCTCTGTCATACCTTTCTAATTAAAGCTATTGATAATTCCGCCGGTAGTATCAAGGTGACCATGCCAAATCTCCTGACTAGGTGCTCCATTGATAATGCCTCCAAGTAGGTAGATATTAAGTGATCTATCACTTCCTTGCGCGATACCCGATGCAGAGTAGCGTGGTAGTAGTTCCCCACTCTTAGTAATTTGATTAGGGAGTACCGTCCAAGTGACCCCCTTGTCACTACTTCTTTTTATCTCGCCAGAAGGTTGGTTCTCCTTACCATAGCGACCGCCGATCAATAGTAGCTCTGCCTCCTTATCGGTTTGTAAGAAAAGCCCATCACTATTTGGAAGCACCTTCTCCTTCTTTTGATAAGGTGTCTCGCCCCACTGAATCGTTCCAGCAAGGAAGAAACTCTTAGTCGCTGGTATGCCATCAGCAGTCTTGCCACTATATAGCGTAATAGCAGTCATACCATCTTGGGCGTAAGTATAAACATAGGCCCCCTCTACTGGAAAGCCAGAAGGTAACATTCCCTTCGCTTCCACCCCATTTGGAGTAATGGCATACGTTTGAAAATCCTTAGTCCCTTCCTCGTGACCTATGGCAAGTAAATGCCTTTTACCATCGATAGTCGTTACTCCACCTATCAACTGAGATATTTGCACATTTCCCGTCTTGTGGTGTTGCCACAGCTTCAAGTCATTACTGTAGTATAGCTTCTGCTCCTTAGTGATCGCCCAAACCTTCTCATCCTTCTCCACAGCTATGCTCGAAGGAATTATCCCCTTTGGGATAACAGTGCCCTCCACCTCCTTAAATTCGCTATTTTGAGGGTCGTAATGGTATAGCTTGCTCGAGCCGTCGGTCACTCTTGCGAGCCAGTAGTGCTGCCCTTTGTATGTTACTACACTCGCCTCTTCAGCAGGGACGGGTAGTTGGGTTGTTTCTTTAGTCCAAGTGAATTTATCTGGATCATAACCATAGGTAAGTATCCTCAGGTCATAAGTAATAGTCGGTTTTTTCTCAAGGTCTATCACCACTTTGAGCTTACCACCAGTTGCGTCGATCCGCTGTGCCCTTCTAGTGGAGAGATACTCCGTCACCTTTTGTGTCGTTTCATTGATGATCCGCACCGTTGCCTCCGAAGAGACAGCAATCTTAATATCGAGCGAGTCGTATTGGCTTAGATAGGGGAGAGGGATCTTATTCCAGGCCCTCATAGCTCTATTATCGATATTAAATTCCAAGTCGGGCAAAGCCTTAGTCTCCTTTTCTCCTTTCTTCTTCTCAGGCTTAGGGAAAGAGACTTTTATCGAGGCTGGAAAGGTGTACTCCGTATATACCGGAGAGGTGCGAGGACCATTATCCTTACGACAAGCTGAAAAAAGCATTGCCATTATCATCATTGTGGCGCCAACCACATACCAATTATATCTTTTCATCGCGTATTCAAATATCAATTAGTATTAGCTCCCAAGGTCTCTCCACCTCAAGCTCAATATACACTCACGCAAAGTTACTCTTTTTTTTCTAAGTAGCCCGCACCTGCCCACCACACACATCCTCTTTTAGTAGCTTTTAAGGAGATTACAGCTGGTATTTCATCACACTTCCATATCCCTGAAAGTGCTGTGGGGCTTCGACCAGTTCGTATAGCCCTAAGTAAGCCCCTACCGCCATCTGAATTCCACCGTGTGCAAATATTAGGATTTTTTGATGATGGCTTCCCTTTAGCTCCTCCAGTAGCGTCCCCACCCGAGACACCACTTCCGCAAAGCTCTCCCCTCCTGTTGGTTGCTCATAGACATAATCTTCGTACCAGCGTAGTAGTTGTGGATCCTTGATCTCGTCATAGGGTAGCATCTCCCACGCACCGAAGTGTTGCTCTCTTAGTCGTTCATCGGTATCTACTCCAGTATATCCCACCGCATTTGCCAAGCGCGTTGCTCGTGATAGCGGACTTGAGAGCACCCTATCAGGAGCGTAGCCCTCCAGCTTTTGTCGCACCAGTTCCGCCTCCTCCGCAAAGGTGGGTTGTAGCGCCACATCCGTTCCACCATAGCAAACCCCCTGTGGCACATCTACCGATGTGTGCCGTACCACCCACAGCTCCTTCATAATATAAATATCCAGATTGCTAAGTAGCTCACCACCTCACAGAGCAAAAAGGTAGCCCCTAAGCAGTCGCCCGTATAGCCATTAAGTCGTCGCCTTATCAGGAGGTAAAGCCCACCAAATGTGAGGGCCGAAAGTAGCAGCATCCACCAGCCGGCAGGCGACCAGCGAGAGATGGGCAACAGACCAAAGTGAGCAGCTAGGATAAAGAGCCCCCGGTGCGGACTATTCTCATAGACCACCCCCATCTTCGCCCCCTCCTCATCACGGGCATACTTTAGTAGCCGTGGTAGGTTGGAAGCAACAAACTTACTGA
>USJF01000125.1 GCA_900554935.1 uncultured Porphyromonas sp. | reverse complement strand
GTTCAGCGTTGCACATGAACCTCGAAGAGCACCTGAGCCAGGAGCAGTTTCTCTCCGATGGGTGTCCCATTTCGTAGATAGCCATTTTGCACTGCACCGCTGAACTTTCCATCGATCTGATAACCGAGGTAGAGACCACTACGCACTTTCCAATTTCGATTAAAGCGATAGTGCGCCTGCAGAGGTAAGCTGAGTAGGTTGGAGCTATACTCCATCACCACCTCGCCAGTCCAATAGCCTGAGATCTGGGCATTATCCATCGCCATGGTAGTGTGGAAGTTCTTGGCGGTCACTTGAGTTTTCATTCCACGATTCTCCAACTTAAGTCCAGCCGAAACACCCCATTCAGGCGAACCGAAAGATTCTCCAAACCACCTCGTTGCTACCCCCTCAAAGCAACCGCCAAAGGTGGGGTTATAGGCATCAATCGAACGAATCTCCTGCGGGATATTCATTGGAGCGGCACCGCCAATAAAGTTGACCGCCGCCTTCAGCTCAAATTCATACCCATCCTCAGTACGCAGGAAGCCATCACTACGACTTTGGGCGGAGAGAAGAGTAGTACCGAATGCGATCATTATCGCAATATATATAATACGTCTCATAGGCTACTTACAGTAAATTTTCAGCTCATCAATCCACAAGGTACTGCCTACAGCACCTTCAAACTTAGCACCATTCTCACTAGATGATGCGACGATAGCTATGCAGTACTTACCAGCTTTAAGCTTCACAGGGTCTATGGTTTTACCCTCCTTCACATCAAAGGGCACTTCAAACTTCACCCACTCCTCGCTCACCTTTCGCTCCTTTAATTGGGCAACAGAAACCAATTGCTCACTCGTGAGAGCATTACTTCCGTTGAGCCACTTAACTTCATTGGTTGTCTCAAAGAATATGGCGTAAAGACTAAAGTTATCCACCTTTCCCTCCACGGGTTTACTTGCAGAGTTAATCACTTTCTCGCCTGGCTTATACTTGTAATACCCCTCAAAGAGATGAGGCTCTTGCATAAATGCCACTCCGAAGTGTGTTGCTTCAAGAGGCTTTTTGGCCATCATATTCTCATCCATGACTCCCATAAAGATACTACCAGCAGCGATAGGTTTTTTGGCCCACCTTCCAAAGAAACCAGTACTTAAAGTCTGTAATTTTGCCGCATTTTTTACATATCCATTAGGGTCTTGAGTGGTATAGAATTCTCTTTGTTTCCCAGGTTCCAAAGGCAGTAAAGTAGCCCCTTTATTGCCACTCGCCCACTCGAGAGTAACTTCACCCTTCTCATTTAGCTCCTGCAGTATAGGATAGGGCTCGGTCCTAAGCCCCTCAAAACTATAAGTCCATACAGGTTGCTCCAGGAACGAAGGCTTCTTGACGATCACCTCATAGGGTTTATTCCACTTACCATCCTCCGAAGTAATCACATAGGTCTGCGGATTGGTAAAGTCCCTAATAGAGCCATTCTCAGGTGCAATGGTAGCCTTATCAGTAATAATAAATACTGGAGCAAGCTTTGTTACATCCACCCAGCTATTGACCGTAATCTCGACCGTATTATTGGTAATATGGATATCCTTAAAGAGCAGATCCTGACCCACGACACACTTCAGAATGTCGGCCTCGGCATTAGGTGCCTCTGGCTTGATACAGCCCGAAAGGATGAGTCCTACTGCAAGGGAAAGGATCAGGAGACCTCCCCAAAATCTCTTAGTCATTCTCATGTTCAGTCTATTAATTTCATTCAAAAATCGGTGCAAATGTAATAAATATAGACGAAATAGATACTCGGCTACACCTTAAAAATTGTGCGTGCTCCTAGGAGGAATCGGTTAATTGATTATATTTGCCTAGAATACAACTAGATAAAACATAAATCGTATGAGCATATCGACAACATACAGAAGCATAGCGACCTCTCTACTAGTAGCCCTCCTACTCATATCATGCCAAGCAACAAGCAAAGGCGAAGAGCAAGCGGAGCCCCTACCTATAGAGGCTGCGATAGCTACAGAAGAGGCGGCGGCACAAGAGCCCGACACGCTCTCGAGCGAAGATATTGAGCTACACGAGGAGCTACTCTTTGAGGATTATTACCTTGCTCCAACCTACGACTACAAGGATACTGTGCGGAGTATCAAGCTAGATCAATTCAAGGCGAAGCTCGCCTACGTGGAGAACCTGGTAGCAGAGATAGGGCAGTGGGCAGTGATAGAGAATTACCGCAATGGACACGGAGAGGCGCCAACGGTGCCAAACTATCGACGCAATGAGTACCGTAGAGTGGCAGATACGCTCGGGGTAGAGCGATACCAATCTGCTCCCCTCTATCTACCCAATGACACCCCCCAGCCGATCATTTACGGTCGAGATGGCTGGCTTACTCACCTCGTTGACTCAATAGGGAGCTATTACCAGATTACACCGCTCAAAGCTTCGATGGGTAGTTATTGGATTCCCAAGCGCTACTTGAGGAAGCTGGAGGGAGAGGTACAGTTTGAGCACATTATATTTGTGGACCGAGGCGACCAAAACATCGCCACTGTGGAGAGACAAGAGCGAGGCAAATGGCTAATACGAAGCACCAACCCCGCCACCACGGGTAAGAAGCAACCACCCTATCAGATGGAGACCCCACTCGGGATATACTTGCTTCAGCAAAAGAAAGCCAAAATGTTTTACACCCACGATGGTAGCTCGGAGATTGCCGGATATGCCCCCTGGGCAAATAGGTTTACCAACGGTGCTTACATCCACGGTGTACCCGCCAACGGTCGTAATGCCAAGCCCACGGAATACAGCTGGTCACTCGGCACCACCCCACGCTCCCACATGTGCGTCCGTAATGCCACCAGCCACTCCAAGTTTATCTACGACTGGGCACCCACCGACCGCTCCCTCGTCATCGTGATAGAGTAAACCACACCCCATTCAAACAAAGGGGCACCATCATTTATGCGATGGTGCCCCTTTGTTTGTATTTATTGATGAATTAGTTTTGAGAATAGAGGATTGGATTGAGCGTTGGGTCATTGTACATCTTCATCTGCTTATAGACCTTCATATACTTCCGCCCCTCCGCCATATCCTCCAATAGGGTAGAAATAGCCTGAGAGAGATCCTCATTCTGCTGAAGCAATACCGATAGCTTTGCACGCACTGTAGTACGCTGCTCATCAGGGATGCCAGCACGCTCCGCCTCCACCCTCATGTGGTAGATCTTCAGCTGCAAGATACTTAGGCGGTCAATAGCCCAACCAGGGCTCTCGGTATTGATCGTTGCATCCGGGGCGACCTTAACCCCCGAGAATAAGTCCAGAAAGTAACTATCGATCAGCTCCACCAAGTCGGTACGGTCTTGATTGCATCGGTCCATCCGACGCTTTATCATCAACGCCTCTTCAGGGTCGATATTAGGATTACGTATAATATCTTCTAAGTGCCACTGAATCGTATCCACCCAGCACTTAAGGTATAAATAATACTCGATAGACTTAAAGGGGTAAGGGTTCTTCACCTTTGCATCGACATTATCCCTCACGTGATACTCCTCAATCGCCTCATTAAAGACCGATGTCACCCTCCTACAGAAGTCCTTATAATCTTGCATAGTCCTATGCCTACAGTGGTTAATAAAAAATTGCACTGTAAAGGTACAGATAAAACCGCCACTTCACCCCAAATTGCACTATGCTATATAACAACTATCCCTCCCCCTACCCTCCATTCCGCAAAATTCTTTATGGAGAAGATTGGAGATGTCCAAAATAAGCGGTTATTGAGTTCGAAGCCAAAGCAACGACGAGTTTGTAACTAAGCGATCATCGAGTTCGAAACTCCCCGATGAATGAGTTACAAACTCAGCGATCGCTCAGTTACAAACTCGATTTTCAGCTTTATAACCCTATGATTTATAGCCTATTGCAAAACCTCCTTAATGGCTCTATCTTACTTGCAGACTTTTGGTCTACCCTTAAGGGAGTGATGGTATTTCTATATTTTGTATCTTTGTGATTGTAGTATATACATAATGAGTATGGAAGGAAATTACGAGATAAATGGGGAGTTGGTAGTGCTGGGCATCGAGAGCTCGTGCGATGATACCAGTGCGGCGGTATTGAGGGGTAACCGGCTACTGAGCAATGTGATTGCGAGTCAAAAGGTGCATGAGGCGTATGGGGGTGTGGTGCCAGAGTTGGCGAGCCGTGCCCACCTTCGGAATATAGTGCCGGTGGTGAGCGAGGCGCTTCGTCGGGCCGAAGTCAAGGCGGAGGATCTGGATCTTATTGCCTATACCCGTGGTCCTGGCCTACTAGGGAGCCTCTTGGTGGGGACCTCCTTTGCCAAGGGGCTATCGGAGGGGCTTGGGGTGCCGATGGTGGATGTAAATCACCTTCAGGCACACGTCTTGGCC
>USJF01000124.1 GCA_900554935.1 uncultured Porphyromonas sp. | reverse complement strand
AGTGATGAGAGCTATTTATCTACTGTGTCTGCTTATGAGCTTTCTGTTCTCTGCCTGTAGCGGGGAGCAAGATGGGGGTTCTACTCAGCATTTCCGTAGCTGGCAGGAGGTGGTAGATAGTGATACGCTGAGGATTGGTACGCTCACTTCTCCTGAAGACTTTTATTTACTAAGGGGCGAGATGATGGGATTGGAGTACCAAAAGGCAGTGGACTTTGCACAGGCTCATGATCTGGCACTCGATGTAGAGATAGAGCGGAGCCTCGATAGCTTGCTTTGGCGTTTGGAGCATGGAGAGATTGATCTATGCATCACTCCCTTGGCTCTGTCGCGAACTCACCTGGAGCGGTATGCTTTTGGAGGAATTATTGATACTGCTTCGTTGGTGCTAGTTCAGAGAAGGACGAAGGAGGCGGTGGTCTCTAATCTTTCGGAACTGGCGGGGAAAAGGGTGTGGACTGAAGCTGGCGGAGCGGCGGAGTGGCGTCTGCATCAGATTGAAGAGGAGATAGGGGCAAGTATTGAGATTATACCTTCGGACTCGCTTAGTATGGAGGAGCTTTTGGTACAGATGGGTACGGAGGAGGGAATGGACTTCTTACTCGTCGATGAGCACTTAGGGCAGTTGGGGGTGAGGTATTTCCCTACACTCAATGCCGACCTTCGGGTGAGCGCACCAATTAAGTATGGATGGGCACTTTGTAAGGAGAATAGCTCGCTTAAGGAGCAGTTGGATAGTTATTTCCTCACCACTGAGCGGGAAAGGCACTATAGCAGGCTACGGGATCAGAATAGCCATATGCAAAGCTACATTCAGGAGCATACTGGGGCGGAGGAAAGTGTGCACCTAACTCAAGGTGCGATCTCTCAGTACGACGCTTTATTTCAGCGTGAGGGAGCTAGGCTTCCTTGGCATTGGACGGTATTGGCAGCTATCGCTTATCATGAAAGTCGCTTTAGGAGCGATGTGGTTGGCTGGAGCGGTGCTAGGGGGTTAATGGGTATTATGCCACGCACCGGCGCTAGCTATGGAGCGACAAAGGAGCAGCTACTTCGCCCTGAAGTATCGGTTAGAGTGGCGGTGGACTGTCTCTTGGAAGTGCGAAAGAGCTTCAGTAATGTGCCTAATAAGGAGGTACAGCTATGTTTTACACTAGCTGCGTACAATGCAGGTCTAGGGCATGTACAGGATGCTATGCGACTTGCTCGAAAGTATAACGCACCCGACTCTATATGGAATGGCGGGGGGCGGGAATATATCCTACTGAAAAGTCATCCAGAGTACTACAACGATCCAGAGGCGCGTTTCGGTTACCTGAGGGGCAAAGAGACCGCCAATTATGTAGATGACGTGATGAGTAGGAGCCAGATCTACCATTCTTTATTGCACAAGAAAAACAATAACCATAAGAAATAGTATATAAAACCATGAAAGTAATCAACCTTTCGGAACAGAATTCAATCCTCAACCGCTTCGTAGCGGAGCTAAGAGATGTCAATATCCAGAAGGACCGTATGCGCTTTAAGCGAAATATAGAGCGTATAGGCGAGGTGATGGCGTATGAGATTAGCAAGACTTTTGACTATGAGCCTAAGGAGATACAGACCCCTCTAGCCATCTCGCACGACCAGTTGGATCAGAATGAGGTGGTGATAGCCACAATTCTTCGTGCTGGCCTACCTCTACACCACGGCTTCACTAATTATCTTGATAGGGCTGAGAATTGTTTCGTATCGGCCTATCGTAGGTATAAAGATCGGCTCAATTTTGAGGTAATGATTGAGTATCTCTCATCGCCTTCATTAGAGGGAAAGACGCTGATATTAGTAGATCCAATGCTGGCCACTGGTAGCTCCATGGAGCTAGCTTACAAAGCTATCCTTACTAAGGGTACTCCTAAGGTGCTACATATTGCATCTGTCATCTCTAGCCAGCCTGCATTAGACTATCTGCAAAAGGTGATGCCCGAGGATTGCACACTTTGGACTGCTGTCAATGACCCAGAGATCAACGAGCACTCCTACATCGTGCCAGGTCTTGGCGATGCTGGCGACCTCTCTTTTGGCGAGAAGCTAGACGACTAATTCTATTTACCTCTTAGTGTAAAAATAATGGAGCCCTCACAATCGTGGGGGCTCCATTGTATTAATATATATTGTAGTGATTACTTCACACCACGTGCAGGAAGTAGGCTAGCTACATTTGGCTCTGCAAGACCAGTGAAGTCACAGAAGATCTGAGCTAGGTCCTCAGTATTACCCTTCGAAAGGACCTTGTCGCGGAATGCTCTACCCACCTCAGGATTGAGAGCGCCATTCTTCGTGAAGTACTCGCCAACATTGACAGCTAGCACCTCAGACCATAGATAGCTATAGTAACCACAAGCATAGCCACCGCCCCATACGTGGTTGAAGTAGCTAGCGCGATAGCGTGGAGGAATCTGTGGGTTGAGTAGCCCAGCAGCAGCAAGAGCGTCATTTTCAAATTGCTCTACATTATCTGCATTCACTTCATTGCCAGTGGTAAGCATGTGGAATGCCACATCACTCGTAGAAGCAGCTAAGTTTTCACCTAGAGCGTAAGCTGCGTGGTAGTTAACCGACTCCAGCATCTTATTCTTAAGCTCCTCAGGCATTGCTTCGCCCGTCTCGTAGTGCTTAGCATAGTTGGCGAAAATCTCTGGCACCGTAGCGAAGTACTCGTTGAATTGGCTTGGCATCTCCACAAAGTCGCGGAATACGTCCGTGCCGCTGAGAGACTGGTACTCTACATTAGAGAGCATACCATGTAGGGCGTGACCAAACTCATGGAAAAGAGTCGTTACCTCATCCCAAGTGATTAGGTTAGGCTGCCCTTCTGGAGCCTTCGTATAGTTACAAACATTGTAGATGATAGGTAGTTGATTGTTGCGATGGCTCTGAGATGCAAATTCACTCATCCATGCACCACCACCCTTTGTAGGACGTCTGAAGAGGTCAGTATAGAATAGAGCTATCTGCTCCCCAGTCGCACCATCAATCACGTCAAATACTCGTACATCCTCGTGGTAAGTAGGGATGTCAAAACGCTCCTTAAAGGTCAGCCCATACACACGCTCAGCAGCGTAGAAGACACCATTCTTAAGTACACTATCAACCTCGAAGTAAGGCTTTACATCATTGGCATTGAAGTGATACTTTTCCTCCTTCATCTTGGCAGAGAAATAGAAGCGATCGTATGGCTTTAGCTCAAAGTCACTACCCATCGTCTTGCGAGCATACTCCTCGATCTCCTTGGTCTCGCGGTCGGCTACAGGCTGGTACTCCGTTGCGAGCTGCTTAAGGAAGCTAGTCACTGCCTCTGGAGTCTTAGCCATAGTATTCTGAAGGCTGTACTCGGCAAAGTTGTTGAAGCCAAGTAGCTGTCCCTTCTTATGGCGAAGTTGGGCCATTTCGGCTATGATTGGATAGGTATTTTGGTTGCCAGTGTTATCCGAACGGTGATAAGAGGCATTGAATACCTTTTCACGGGTCGCACGGTTCTCTAGTGAAGTGAGAATATCCTGCTGTGTGGTATTGCTGATCACGATAGCATAAGGGGCAGTAATCTCCTCATTGGCCTCGGCATCTGCCTTGCACTGTGCTATCTCGCCCTCGCTTAGGCCAGCCAGTTCCTCTACATCCTCGATAGGAACAATAGCTTTGTTACGAGCCTCGATATTCATCTTCACAAACTCTTGCTGCAATACAGCTAGGCGAGCATTGACCTTTTCGAGCTCAGCCTTCTTATCCTCAGGAAGGTTGGCACCAGCTCTTACAAAGCCATCATAGATCTCCTTAAGGAGCTTCTTATCTTCCCCTTGAAGAGTCTCATACTCATTGTCATAAACCACCTTGATACGGTCAAAGAGCGGTTGGTTGAAAGTAATCTCATCCTCCCACTTAGTGAGCATAGGGATTACATCGGCCTCTATAGCCTTGATCTCATCGGTGCCATCAGCACTAGAGATGGCAAAGAATACGTTGGAGACACGCTTGAGGAGTGCCCCACTATCCTCGTAAGGGAGGATGGTATTTTGAAATGTAGGCGCCTCTTCGCTCTCTACAATAGCTTTGAGCTCGGCTCTTTGTTGTTCGATTCCAGCCTCAAAAGCAGGCTTGTAGTGCTCGTTCTTGATCTTGCTAAAGTCAGGAGCGTGAAAAGCTAGCGTGCTAGGCTCATTAAATGGATTTCCTTCCATAGGATCATTTTTCTCTCCCTTAAGCCTACTGCAAGCAGACTGAATGCGGCTAAGCCACTTAGGAGCAACATTTTGAAATTTTTGTACATAACTAAATTGTCTTTGTTATCTGAAAAAGTATTAGTCACAAGTTATTATCTCCCTTTGTAACGGCAAATATAAGGAATATTTATAACATAGTCCCGAACGACTGCGGGTACAACAATGACGTAGATTCAAATTACTAGTGCAATTTACTTATTATTTTCCAAC
>USJF01000123.1 GCA_900554935.1 uncultured Porphyromonas sp. | reverse complement strand
GCGGGTACTATCGCCTATCAATTGCTCCGAGATCGGGGTATTAGGCTCAGGGCTTTCACCTCGCAGATTGGGGATATTAAGCTTCAAGATAGTTACCAATATAGGGGTAAAGAGCTGGGAAAAGTAGGCTGTCCAGACCCGCAATTGGATGAAGAGATGTACCGACTACTGATGAAGGTACGTGAGGAAGGCGATTCGCTTGGTGGCGTAGCTACGGTGGTGGTGGAGGGAGTACCCGCTGGATGGGGAAGTCCACTCTACAGCAAATTGGACGCACGCCTAGCGGAAGCAATGCTAGGTATCAATGCCTGCAAAGGCTTTGAAATGGGGGATGGATTTGGTGTAGCATCATTAAGAGGGTCACAGGCGAATGACTCTTTTGTTTCGGATAAGGGAGTGATCAAGATGTCCTCTAACCATTCTGGGGGAGTTCTGGGAGGCATCTCCACTGGAGCTGAACTACTTTTTCGTGTGGCATTCAAACCGATTCCTTCGATTGCTCTACCTCAGAAAACAGTTACCACCTCAGGCGAAACAACTGAAATAGCGATAAAGGGGCGACACGATGCTTCGGTTTTTCCACGTGTTCTTCCGATTATTGAAGCGATGACCAGCCTAGTGCTAGTAGATGAGATGCTCGCCTCAGCTGATTAAATAAGTAAGTCGCCTTGTTGCCACCCATTTTCGAGCATCCGTCGCTCTACAAGGTGGACAAATTGATAGTTTTTCCAGCCCCACTTTGGCGCTATGAGCAGCTCTGGAGGAGATTGCGAAACAAATCGATCAACGTATATCCGCCTTGGCAATCTCCGTAGTAGCTGGCAAATCACCTCCACATACTCTTCAGGGGTAAAAAGGCCGAACTCCTCGGGATGCTCCAGATACTGATGCGCCATAATAGTCCCCTTGAGTATCTGCAATTGGTGTAGCTTGAGCGTAGTGATAGGGAGCTTCGATAGCCGATCTATATGCGTCTCAAAATCGAGAAGACCCTCCCCCGGAAGTCCTATAATGAGGTGCGCTCCCACCATAATACCTCGGTCGGCAGTGGCTCGGATCGCTGCTTCGGCCTCCTTGAAAGTATGCCCGCGATGCACCCTTTCGAGTGTTGTATCCAGCGTACTTTCTACGCCAAATTCAATGGCGACGAACTTACGCCGACTTACTTCAGCAAGGTAATCAAGGACATCAGGCTCCACACAATCAGGGCGCGTTGCCACCACAAGACCTACAATATCAGGAGTTGCCAAAGCCTCCTCGTACAGTGCCACAAGGTGCTCCAGTGAAGAATAGGTATTGGTATATGATTGGAAGTAGGCGAGATACTTCATATTCGGATACTTTTCACCGAAAAAACACTTTCCAGCTTCCAATTGCTGTGTCACTCCTCCTTTCCCCACATAGCGAGGGCTAAAAGAGCTATTAAGACAATAGGTACATCCTCCCCTACCCTTTGAACCATCCCGATTGGGGCAAGTCAAGCCGACATTCACCGAGAGTTTCTGCACCTTGAAATCTGGGAAAAAGCTTCGTAGATAGCTTCCATAGTCATTAAATATCCCCTCACTCATACCTATACTACATAAAAAGAAAAAGGCTGTCTCACGACAACCTTCAATCTTAATATTAACCTAAAATCTAATACTATGAAAAACACGTTGCAAAGATAAGAGATATTTCTTACTTGTGCAACTATTTAGATGAATATTTTTAGGAAGGATGCCGTTTTTAATCTATTTTATACGCCAATCAACATTATTTAAGCTCTCCAACACCCTCTCTAAGCACTTCGAAAGGTTCCGCCAAACAAGAAACGACAGTGCTATCTACCAAGCGACCTATACCGCCATCCACCACATACGCCACCTCATTGCCCCACTGCTCCTCCATCAAACTAGGGTCGTAACCATAAGCTATATCATCCACATTCCCCCTATCCATAGGGAGCGAAAAACCGGTTAGAGGTCTACCTAGATAATCTACTAGATCCGTTATAAATCGACTCCCAGGGATACGTATACCCACCTCCTTTCGGCCACGATAGAGACGTGGCAGGTTACGCCCTGCCGGCAATATAAAGGTAAAAGGACCAGGGCAATTACGGCGCATCAATCGGAAAGAAGCATCATCCATGCGGGCATATTCGCTCACCTGAGATAGATTGCTTAGTAAAAGAGAAAAGGTGGTATGCTCCACCTCCACTCCCTTGAGCTGCGCCAATCTCCTTACGCCTGCCTGATTCAGCGCATCTCCACACAAACTATACCGTGTATCGGTAGGCAAAATCAAAAGCTCCCCACGCTCCAGAGCCTCTGCCAGCGAAGCTAGCACACGCTCAGGCGTTGGCGAATCATCGTAGACCTTAATCATCATAATAGCTCACAAGAAACTGATTAATCATGGCCCCTACCAAGCAGAAAAATAGCAGGGCGCTTGTGGTACGAAACACCCTTGCTCATCCGTTTAGCCCAAAGCGAAAGGGGTAAAGTAGCTATCTCCTCTGCACTTGTTGTCAGATCAACTGCCACAGAGAGTTGGAGCGATGGAGAAAGGAGTTCGCACAGTTCCCTAATTAATTGATCATTGCGATAGGGTGCTTCAATAAAGATTTGCGTCTCCCCTTGCTCCACCACACGCCGCTGACACTCCAGCAACTGCCGGCGCCGCACAACACGCTCATGCGGAAGATAACCATAAAAAGTGAAGTGCTGACCATTAAAGCCAGATGCCATAAGAGAGAGGAGAATGGAGGAAGGACCAACCAAAGGCACCACCTGTATACCATCACGATGACAATCCGCCACCACCAGATGCCCAGGATCAGCCACACCAGGGCAACCCGCCTCACTCATCACACCTATATCCTCACCGCCATGGAGGAGTTCCAGCACCTTCTCACGAGGATAAGCGTAGTCGTGATGCTTATCCAGTTCGTAGAGCGTCAGCGTAGAAATATCTAGCCCTGGCACCGCACGAGATAGGTATCTACGGGCAGTCCGTGCATTCTCCACCACATAGTAGCGAAGTCGCTGAAGTAGCTCTAGCGTGTGCTGTGGCTGATACCGCTCCACCTTTACCTCCCCCAATTCTATCGGTATGAGGTAGAGGCAACCCCTACCTTCACCTCGCTCCATAGATATGCTTTAGGGCACCACTGATATTGGGGTGGCGGAATTCAAAGCCCAACGCCTCGAGCCGCTCAGTAGCTACTCTCTGACTATTCATCATAGGACCTCCACTAGCACCTACCACAGCACGCCATAATCCACGAGGAATAGGCAACGGAATCGAACGACCACTATTTAGCTCAGCCGAAAGAGTCGCCATCTCTCTATAGCTTGTCCACTCAGGAGCAGCCACATTGTAAGCACCACGCATCTCCTTATTCTCAATGGCCAGCCAAATCGTCCGCACAGCATCACTCACATGTACCCAAGGGACTAGCTGACGCCCCAGCCCGCAGAGCAGTGCCATACCGATCTCACTACCTATAGCGATATGAGGCAATAAGCCACCATAGCCACAAAGCACCACCCCCATACGAAGCGATACCCACCGCTTTGCTAGCGCTTCGGCCTCTATTAGATAGGCCTCCTCCTCACCTCCAGCATAGAGATTAGCGAGGAACCCTCTCCCCACAGGCGAAGCCTCAGTGTGGATATAAGGATCCATTCCACTCCCATAAATAGCGGTAGAGGAGATATTCACGAAACTCTCCAATTGCCCCCCATTCACCAAGAGGTGACGCCCGATAAGTGCAGCACCGCCCACTCGCTCTCGCCACAAGCGGTCACGCCCTCTGAGGTCGAGCCGGCTTCCTACACCAGCAACTCCAGCTGCATGCACGATATGTTGTACACCCTCCAACGCGGCAGGATCAAGCTCATCACGTAGCGGATTCCAATAAAATTCACCCGCCTTACAAGGACGACGACAGAGTAGTCGCACATCAAATACTCCACGATACATCCTCGCAAAGTGCCGAGCTAATAGCTCCTCGCCCCCCGTTATTAAGATCCGTTCCATTTATACCTATTATATGTATGTATCTCGTTGTTTTATCAGCTACTTTTCAAAGATACTCAAAAAGTAGCAACCATCATAAAGTACCCTCACGCAAATATAGGCC
The DNA here is from genome assembly GCA_900554935.1 of uncultured Porphyromonas sp. Taxonomy (GTDB): domain Bacteria; phylum Bacteroidota; class Bacteroidia; order Bacteroidales; family Porphyromonadaceae; genus Porphyromonas_A. Next base: position 350 of record USJF01000123.1, on the reverse strand, counting down.
ATTCACGAGTTCGTATCTCGGTCATTATTGAGTTACAAACTAAGTAATCACGGAGTTACAAACTAAGCAATCACGGAGTTACAAACTAAGCAAATGTTAAGTTACAAACTGAGTAAATCTTGAGTTACAAACTCAGCAATCCTCGAGATTCCAACGCAATTTTCACCTTTATTACCCAATGATCAATAGCTACTAATAAGCAATCTCCGCACCAAGTAGCCTCAGGGGTTACGCATTAGAAGTATCAACTTGGTTGCTTTTCCAGCATAAATAGCTGCTACTAGACAAGCGAGTAAGGACCTCGGAGAGGTCCGATGTGTCGTAGCTGTAAGTTTGCAGGTAGCCCGGGC
>USJF01000122.1 GCA_900554935.1 uncultured Porphyromonas sp. | reverse complement strand
TGCCTACAAGGCACCACAGATCAAGGCAATTGATGCAATTAGAGATGAATAAAAATCAAAAACAATAGAGATATTATGGGCAGAGAGAAGAAAAGTAAAGGCATCGGGCGGTGGCTCCTATGGGGGCTAGTAGCTATTGCGGTGATAGCCATTGTGGCTACGGTGCTAGTAAAAGGTCAGCCAAAGGGAGCTAGCTATCAATTGGTCACTCCTACTACGGGCGATACAGTGGTGCTCAGCACGGTGCTGACGGGGTCTATTGAGGCTCGTGACGAGGTGAAGGTAAAGCCGGAGATGAATGGTATTGTCTCGGAATTGCTTCACTTGCCTGGGGACTATGTGGAGGCCGGCGATTTGGTAGCACGCCTTAGCATTGTGCCTGATGTGGCGAATATCCAGAATGCTGCCTCTAGGGTGGAGAGTGCCCGTGTACGGCTGAAGCAGTTGGAGGAAGTGTTGAAGCGTGACGAGCTACTATATGAGCAGCAGATCCTCCCTAAGGAGAAGCTGGAGGCAAGTCAGGCTAATTTCAAGAATGCACAGATAGACCTTAATATCGCGGAGGAGACTCTTCAACTAGTTTCTACTGGTTCGAGCTCTAGCACTGCTAAGAAGAATAATACGATGGTGCGTGCTACGGTGAGTGGTACGATACTGGAGCAACCTGTGAAGGTAGGGAATACGGTGATCCAAGCCAATGCCTTTAATGAAGGTACTACTATTATCTCTATTGCCGATCTCAAAGATCTGCTCTTTGTGGGTGAGGTAAATGAAAGCGATGTGAATAAGGTGAAGGTAGGTGCCGAGGTGCAGATTCATGTTGGAGCCATCAAGGGGCATACTTATCACGCTACTATAGAGTATGTTTCGCCTAAGGGGGTGGATAAGAATGGTACCATCCTATTTGAAGTGAAGGCGGCACTCGACTCAAAGGATATTGAGGATATCAAGGTGGGCTTTAGCTCCAATGCCGAGGTGGTACTCGCCAAGAGCGAAGGAGTAATGACCATCCCCGAGAGTGCGGTGATCTATCGTGGCGACCAAACTTTTGTGATGGTCTCCAAGAAAGGGGGAATTAAGGAGGAGGACTTTACGGAGCAAGAGGTGAAGCTCGGTATCTCTGATGGTCTGAAAGTAGAGGTAAAGAGTGGGCTGACGGGTAAGGAGCAGCTTCGAGGTAACCCAGTCACTAAATAAGGTGGAGTGATATGAAAAAGATTTGGATATTCATTGCACTGCTCTCGTGTGTAGCGCTCTCTAGCTGGGCTCAGAAACCTGCAAAAACGGAGCTGACACGTGTGGAGATGTCGCTCACGGAGTGTGTCGCATTTGCCCAAGAGAATAGCCCTTTGCTTCTACCAGTTCCTCAGAAACTAGAGGGGCTGGAGATCAATTATAGCGCAGCTCAGCAGGCCTTTCTGCCTAGTCTTAATGCCTCTGTGGGTCAGAACTTCTCTTTCGGTCGTTCGCAAGCTCGTGACATGAGTTTTACCGATAACTCAAGTGCCAATACCAGTTTTTCACTTAGTGCCGACCTCCCCATCTTCAGCGGAGGACAGCGGTGGTATCAACTGCAAAAGGCAAAGGAGGCCCGGCAGAATGCTGATTATATTGTCCGTGACGTGGAGGATCGAATCGCACTGCAGGTGACGCAGAGCTATATTCAGCTACTACTCGCCAAGGCTTTGGTCACTACAGCCAAGGATAATCTTGCTCTTACCAAGAAGTCCTACGAGCAAATCAAGCAGCAGGTAGAGGTGGGGCGAGCTGCGGAGTCGGATCTGATTGATATCCAGAGTCAGCTAGGGCGTGACCAACTCTCGGTGACGGAGACGGAGGCCGACGTAACCCGTGCCACGCGAATTCTGATGCTGGATATGGGGCTGGACCCCAATAAGGTGGAGGAGGGGGAGCTAGATATCGCTGAGATGTCACCTGAGGCGGTGGTGGCGAATCTAGAGCAGACCAATCCTCGATTGATCAATCCGAAGTGGGAGATCCCGGCAACGGCGCTCCTCAGAAGTGAGGTGCTTCTCTCGGAGTATGATGTGAAGATCGCTAAGAGTGCTCTATGGCCTTCGCTCTCTCTCGGAGGTGGCTACTCCAATGGTTACTACTACACTTATGGTGAGAAGTACAAGGATATGAACGCCCCTTTTAAGGACCAATTGAAGAATAATGGCCGTTACTTTGTGGGGCTTTCGCTCTCTATCCCGATCTATAACCGTGGGCAGGTGCGAAGGCAGATACGGCAGATGCAGTTGCAGACGCTCAATCTGCAGAGCCAATTGAAACAGGCACAAATCAATGATGACCGCAATATCATCCTCGCTCGTACCGACTTAGAGAAGGCAGAGGAGCAGTATCGAGTCTCCAAAGAGAATGTAGAGCTCTCCAAACGGGCCTTGGATGTGGCGGATCTGCAATTCAAGTCGGGACGTATCAATATCTATGAATGGGAGCAGGTGAAGACACGCCACCTACAAGCCAAGGCGACCTATCTGCAGTCAATCTATACCCGACTACTCCGCACCATCAACCTCACCTACTTCAATACCGGCGATATCGCTACCACCTTAGCCGAAGGCAAGTAACGACTTAGCCTTTTGGTACGTTGGCGTTAATTATCTACGTTAAGGTGTTGTGTAAGTCCATAAAAAGTGATACCTTTGCAGGGCGTATATTAAAAGGGCCCAGATGGCGGAATTGGTAGACGCGTTGGTCTCAAACACCAATGGGGTAACACCTGTACCGGTTCGATCCCGGTTCTGGGCACAAGCAAGTGAGTTACAAGTTGTCTCTGTATCGGTCAGAAGCCGTGCAGCGGGTCACTTGTAACTCTTTTTTTATATGACGTATTGGGGAGCATTCCCCTGATTAAGTAGAGTAGAATGTCTAGTTATCTAAGCACAAATAAGAAGAAGATTACAGCCACCCGTTTTACAGCGATGAAGGGTGAGGGAGAGAAGATTGCGATGCTTACCGCTTACGACTTTACCATGGCGAGATTGCTTGATGAAGCTGGAGTGGATGCGATCCTAATCGGAGACTCGGCGAGTAATGTAATGATAGGCAATACCACGACACTCCCCATCACCCTAGATCAGATGATCTACCATGCGCGCTGTGTCGCCAATGGCGCAAAGCACGCTTTTATCGTGGCTGATATGCCCTTTGGTACCGTACATGGAGATCCCCAGGTGGCCCTCGCTGCTGCTATTCGTATGATGAAGGAGAGTGGCGTAGATGCGGTAAAAGTAGAGGGAGGGCACCAAGTTGCCGACTCCTTAAAGATGATCCTTGATGCTGGTATTCCGGTAGTAGCTCACCTTGGACTTACTCCCCAGTCGGTGAATAAACTAGGTGGCTATAGTGTTCAGGCCAAGGAAGAGGCTGAGGCAGAGCAACTGCTTTCCGACGCTCGCCTAGTAGAGGAGCTAGGGTGCTGTGGCTTGGTGCTGGAGAAGATACCTAGCACGTTGGCCAAACAGGTCACCGATAGTATCTCTATCCCTACTATCGGCATTGGTGCTGGCAATGAGACGGATGGACAAGTATTGGTTTGCACTGATATGCTAGGGATGACCATGGGCTTTAAGCCTAAGTTTCTCCGCCATTTTGCCGAAGTAGGAGTACAGATTCAGGAGGCTGTCGCCACTTATTGCCGTGAGGTGAAGTCACAGACCTTCCCCAATGATAGTGAAAGTTACTAAATCAACTAATGGGATCAATCATACCTTTTGAGTGGCAGGCATTTCTTAATGAGCATAATATCATACTGCTACTAGATTTTATCGGTACCTTTGCTTTTGCTATTTCTGGTATTCGGCTGGCAATGGGGGAGAGTATCGACCTCTTTGGAGCCTATATAATAGGTATGCTCACAGCGGTAGGTGGTGGTACAATACGGGACCTCTTGCTTGGCCTAACCCCCTTTTGGCTTACCACACCTACCTACGTGATTATCACACTGATTTCGCTATTGATAGTAGTCGTATTTAGAAAGCAGTTGGTCAAGATGAATGAGCAGCTATTCCTCTACGACGCCATAGGGCTTGGCTTCTTTACTATCGTGGGGATGGAGAAGGCTCTGATGCTAGGGTTCCCTTTCTGGGTTGCACTCTTTATGGGCGTCTCGACCGGTTCGTTTGGCGGTCTTCTCCGTGATATCTGTATGAATCAGGTGCCACTGATCTTGCGAAAAGATATCTATGCGATGGCGAGTGTGGCTGGCGCTGCTGTCTATGGTATCCTAGACCTGATTGGCGTGCAACATATCGTGGTGCAGGTGGTGAGTGTGATGGTAGTGATCCTCACCAGAGTCCTTTGCGTGAAGTACCACATCTCACTCCCGATCCTTAAAGGCACTGACTAATCCCTGCCTATAAAAATAACAAGCCCGAGCGGTCATCTGACTGCTCGGGCTTGTTATTTTTCATTGCTGTCCGGAGAATTCGGAAATGGGTATAACGAGGGGGCTCAATCGCTGA
>USJF01000121.1 GCA_900554935.1 uncultured Porphyromonas sp. | reverse complement strand
AGTCTGCCACCTTCTGGCCGATCTGTACATTTGCAGCGTCAAATAGGCTCTGATTCCTCATAGCTACATCATCGGCACTGGCATCACTGCTAAGCTTGTTAGAGGTGGCTAAGCCCTGAGCAAAGTTGGCAATCTTATTGCCCTTCTTTGGAGTGTAAACGAGCTTAAGAGGGAAGGTAGCTTTGTCGATTCCACCGGCACTCTTGAAGTAGTTTTTGTAAAAGTCCATCATCACCTCAGCGCTATAGTCGAGCTTATACACAAATGGCTTAACTACAAGTGGGCTATTCTTCTCTGACTCATTGATACCAACGTAATATACCACAACGTATGAGCGGTCGATGAGCTTCTCACCAAGTTCATTGAGTATCACCTCTACACCACGCTGTGCGGCCTTGGCACGAACTACATCATCATCTGTAGCACCAAGCTGACCTCTCTGCTCTAGTACAGAGGTAGAATAAGTACCATTAGCAAAGGATGGGAACCACACGTGCATAATCTGATTTCCTACCTTTTCCTTATCCAAATAAGCCTTGATCTGCTCTTGGAGGCTGGCTATTTGCTCCTTGTCATTTGGATTAATACTAGATACCTTAAATCCCTTAGAAGCAATAATATTCTGGTCAAATTTACCATCCTCGTACCCTGCAAACTGACTAACGAATACATCTGCAGCTTGACTCCCATCGGTCACAAATAGATTGGAGATAGAGGGTCGCAGATAAGTTCTACTTAAAGCATTTGAGCGAGTAGAGGTAAGTGCTTCTACATCTTGTGCCATCACCTTTGTGGAGGCAGCTGTGCCACCAATAGCTAATAGTGCCATACAGAGCACTAGCTTCTTAAACGATCTCTTCATTGTAAGTGATTTTAATTAAACATAACGTTATTATTGGGTTCTCTCAGTTCAAAAATTGGGCACAAAAAAAAAGCGTGGGCATATTCCTATCCACGCTTGAAGAGGTCCTGAGAAAACCCAAATAACCATAGTAGGAACACATACCCACGCTATACGCGTGAGCATCTGTGCTATCCTTCTTCGGTTATTAAGTCTTATCAATGAAATTTCTCAGGTTTCTTCAAGACTCGAAGAAAAGCATAAATGCATCGCTTTTTTTCCAAAATGTCTGCAAGAACGCAACGAAGATCTATAAAATCCGATGTGCATTCTTACAAGGCAAAGATAACCTTTTTTTGAATTAAAACAAACATTAGCACAAAAAATTAATACTACCATTGAGTGCGACCACAAGGGTCGAATATCTTACCGTACCTTATCCCCGCCAGTCTTCGGACTACGCCCTCCGACTAGGGGCTAGCTGAGTGGCACCCTAGCGGGTGTTTTTATATTTCTAATGCGTAACCCCTGACTAAGGTAAAGGGCAAAAGTTTAGTTTGTAACTCAGCAATCGTTGAGTTACAAACTCCACGATCGCTTAGTTTCGAACTTAACGATCACGGAGTTTCGAACTCGGCAATGGCTGAGATTTATGCTATTAACTAGAAAAGTGGTAACTTCGCTATCAAATCAATGAATAAGTATGGAAGAGCAAGAAAGATACGAGCGGGAGGACTTGGCCGAGGCGCTTAGTGTGCTAGAGGCGGGCGGGGTAATCCTTTATCCTACCGATACGATATGGGGAATCGGTTGTGACGCCACGAACAAGGAGGCTGTGGAGAAGGTCTTTAAGCTAAAGCACCGGGCGAGTGCCAAAGCGCTCATCTCTATTGTGGATAGCTCTGCTAAGCTACAAGGGCTGATGAGGGAGGTGCCTGAGATTGCCTACGACCTTATTGAGGCAAGCCCCACACCACTCACCGTAATCTACCCTGGAGTACACGGCTTGGCCACCAACCTTTTGGCGGAGGATGGGAGCGCTGGTATTCGCGTAGTGGATGGAGAGCCCTTTTGTCGGGAGCTTTGCCGAAGGCTGAAGAAACCGATCGTAAGCACTTCGGCCAATGTCTCTGGCGAACCAAGTCCTGCCCACTTCGGAGAGATTTCGGAAGCGATTCTGGAGGGGGTAGATTATGTAGTGCGATATAGGCAAGGGGATCGTAGACCAGCCACAGCGTCGAGCATCATCAAACTTGAAGTTGATGGACAGTTTAAGGTAATTAGATAGTAAGCAATGGTTAGGGATCATAAATGGGTACTGAGGATAGTGGAGTGGCGGGAGAAGCACATTCCAGAGCAGATCTTTATCCTGATCCTTGCCTTTGTCATCGGTGTGCTCTGCTCCTTTGCCGCTGCGTTTCTCAAGGGGGCTATCCATAGGATTGCTCATTATGCAGTGGCTTTTTCGGAAGTCGGTGACCTATATATTGGGTACTTGATCACGCCGGTAGTGGGAGTATTCCTCACTTACCTTTTTGTGAAGTATATTGTGCGGGATGATATCAGCCACGGCGTTACGAAGATTCTCTATGCACTTAGCCAAAGGAAGAGCCGACTAAAGCCACACAATATCTGGAGCTCTATCGTTGCCTCTGGTATTACTATCGGTATGGGTGGTTCGGTAGGAGCGGAGTCGCCAATTGTGATGACCGGTTCGGCTATTGGCAGTAATATCGGACGCTTCTTCCATCTGGAGCACAAAAACCTAATGCTGCTCCTAGGGTGTGGCGCAGCAGGTGCGGTGGCGGGGATATTCAAAGCACCCATCACGGGATTGATCTTTGTTATAGAGGTCTTGCTGATGGACCTCACCCTCACCTCTGTGATGCCGCTGCTTATCTCCTCCGTTACGGCTGCCTCTATCTCTTACCTCATCTTTGGCACCGAGGCGACTTTTGCCTACCAGGCGAGCGAAGCCTTTGCCCTTGGCAGGATGCCGTGGGTGATTGTACTGGGTGCGCTCTGCGGTTTGGCCTCTCTCTACTTTACCAAAATCTCCTTTGGGCTAGAGCGAAAACTGAAGGGGATGCCCCACTATTGGCAGAGGTTTCTGGTGTGTGCGCTTATCCTTAGCACGCTCATCTTCCTTCTCCCTCCGCTTTACGGCGAAGGGTATAACTCTATCAGTACTCTGATCAGCGCGGAGCCTCAGAGAGTGATGCAGGGCTCCTTTTTTGAGCAACTCATTGGTACTAACTGGGTGCTGCCTCTCTTCTTACTTCTAGCGGTACTGGCGAAGGTCTTTGCCACGGTAGCTACGAACGCCGGCGGTGGTGCGGGTGGTGTCTTTGCTCCTAGTCTTTTTATCGGTGCGTTGGTGGGCTTTGCCTTTAGCTACTTCCTCAATATTTCAGGGCTGAATGTCTACCTACCGACCGATAACTTCGCTCTAATGGGGATGGCAGGTGTGATGGCTGGCGTGATGCACGCCCCACTGACCGGCACCTTTCTCATCGCCGAGCTGACCGGTGGTTACAACCTCTTCCTGCCCCTTTTGGTGGTCTCTACCACCTCCTACGGTACAATCAAGCTCTTCCTCCCCCACAGTATCTACTCGCTACGCTTGGCGGAGCAGGGCAAGCTCCTCACTCATAATAAGGATAAGGCGGTGATGACTCTAATGCAGGTAGACCACGTGATAGAGAATGACTTTAGTATCCTTGCGCCAGAGATGACACTAGGTGATACGGTACGTATCTTTGGCGAAAGCAAGCGCAATATATTCCCAGTACTCAACGACAAAGGGCGTATGGTGGGGATGGTACTGCTAGATAATATCCGCAATATCATGTTCCGACCAGAGCTCTACGACCGCTTCAAGGTAGCCACCTTTATGGTATCACCCGAGGCTCGTGTAGTGGTAGGAATGAGTATGGACGAGGTAATGAAGCTCTTCGACGACACCCGTGCCTGGAACCTCCCAGTAGAGGATGAAGAGGGGCGCTATCTAGGATTTGTATCCAAGTCGCAGATATTCAATCAATACCGCGAAGTACTGAACGACAACTTTGGAGGAGATTAATCAAAATAAGATGAAGATTGTATATTTCGGGACACCCGACTTTGCCGCATATATCCTACAATACATCCTCGAGCGAGGAGCAGAAGTAGTAGGAGTGGTGACCAACCCCGATAAGCCAGCAGGGCGAGGCCATAAGCTACGCCCCTCGGCAGTGAAAGAGGTGGCGATGAAGTATTGCCCCGAGCTACCTATCCTACAGCCCGAAAGCCTCAGAGATGAGGCCTTCCACACAGAACTAAAGGCACTCGGTGCCGACCTATTTATAGTGATCGCCTTCAAGATGCTCCCTAGAGAAGTGTGGGCGATGCCCCGCTTGGGAACCTTTAACCTCCATGCCTCTCTACTCCCTCAGTACCGTGGCGCCGCACCGATACAACACGCTATCCTCCAGGATGAGCGAGAGACAGGGGTGACCACCTTCCTGCTCAACGAAGGCATCGACGAAGGGAATATCCTACTACAAGAAAAAGTAGCCATCACCCCAGAGGAGACAGGAGGTTCGCTCCACGATAAGCTAATGCAGCTGGGTGCGGAGGTGACCTTCAAAACCATACAGGGATTGGAGCAAGG
>USJF01000120.1 GCA_900554935.1 uncultured Porphyromonas sp. | reverse complement strand
GGTTAATATATTGTATAGACCAAACTTTTTATCTATCTTTGCAAAAGTTTGTACTCTATATAAGAGAAATAGGGTGGAAACTAAGGATAAAGCCTTGCGTTGTCAAGGTAGAGATGTAACATTATTTTATTCACCAATTTTTTAAATGAAGAATTACTACGAAGAAGTGAAGCCTCTAGAGGGCTTTGATTGGGACAGCTTCGAGCGCGCTACGGAGGAGTCTCCTGAGAGCATCAAGAAGATGGAAGAGCAGTACGCTGCTACAATGGGAGAAGTTTCTGAGGGCGAGATTGTGACTGGTACTGTAAAGTCTATCTCTAAGCGCGAAGTTATTGTCGACGTAGGTTTTAAGTCTTTTGGCGTTGTATCATCAGCAGAATTCCGCTACAATCCCGACCTGGCTGTTGGAGATAAGGTGGAGGTTTATGTAGAGGTGCAGGAGAATAAAGACGGTCAGCTAATCCTATCGCATCGTAAGGCTATGCAAGCACGTGCTTGGGAGCGTATCAACGAGGCACTGGAGAAGCAGGAGGTTGTTAAGGGCTTTATCAAGAATCGCACTCGTGGCGGTATGATTGTAGAGATCTTTGGCATTGAGGCATTCTTACCAGGTTCTCAGATTGATGTGAAGCCTATCCGTGACTTTGATGAGTTTGTTGGGAAGACTATGGAATTCCGCATCATCAAGGTTAATGAGGAGTATAAGAATGTAGTCGTATCACACAAGGCATTGATCGAAGAAGAGCTTGAGGCTCAGAGATCTGAGATTATCTCTAAGCTTGAGAAGGGTCAGGTACTTGAGGGTACAGTTAAGAATATTGTGCCTTACGGTGCGTTTATCGACCTTGGTGGTGTGGATGGTCTTATCCATATTACCGACCTATCATGGGGTCGTATCCGCACTCCAGAGGAGGTGGTTTCTCTTGACGAGAAGATCAATGTGGTGATCTTAGACTTCGACGAGGAGCGTAATCGTATCGCCCTTGGTCTGAAGCAGCTCACTCCACATCCTTGGGACAGCCTTGATGAGAATCTGAAGGTTGGCGATAAGGTAGAGGGTACAGTAGTAGTAATCACTGAGTATGGTGCATTCGTTGAGGTACTACCAGGCGTTGAAGGACTTATCCACGTAAGTGAGATGTCTTGGACGCAGCATGTACGTAGCCCACACGACCTTCTGAAGGTGGGTGAAAAGGTAGAGGCGCAAATCCTTACTCTTGATCGTGAAGATCGTAAGATGAGCTTAGGTATTAAGCAATTGACTCCTGATCCATGGGCTGACATTGAGTCTAAGTACCCAGTAGGTTCACGTCACACTGCTAAGGTTCGCAACTTTACCAACTTTGGTATCTTCGTAGAGTTTGAGGATGGTATCGATGGTCTTATCCACATTAGTGACCTTTCTTGGACTAAGCGTATCAAGCATCCAAGTGAATTTACTAAGATCGGTGATGACATCGATGTAGTAGTACTTGAGATAGATAAGGAGAACCGTCGTCTCAGCCTTGGTCACAAGCAGACCACTACAGATCCATGGGAGAACCTTGGCACTGTATTCTCTGTAGGTACTATCCACCAAGGTAAGATTGTAGAGCTTCTTGACCGTGGCGCTGTGATTGAGCTACCACACGGAATCGAGGGCTTTGCAACTCCTAAGCACCTTGTGAAGGAGGATGGTAAGCAAGCTGAGCTAGGTGAGACTCTTGACTTCAAGGTAATTGAATTCAATAGCGACTCAAAGCGCATCATCCTTAGCCACAGCCGTATCCGTGAGGATCAGGAGAAGGGTGCTCGCCAAGAGGAGAGAGCTGCTGCACAAGCTACTCGTGAGATGATTCGTCAGGAGGGTGCTCAGGCAGAGAAGTCTACTCTAGGTGATATCGATGCACTTGCTGCACTTCGCGATAAGATCGAGAAGGCTAATAGTGAGGAGTAATTTCTAGAATTATTGCTAGATAATTAATTAAATGGGGCGGTTTGTCATACGACGAGTCGCCCCATTTCTATTCTTTACTTGACTATGAAGAATTATAAAGAGATCATTTATTACTCCTTAATTGGAGTACTTATCTTCGGGCTAATCTGTACCCATATTCCAGCTGTTGCGTCTTTAGGTTCGTGGGTGAGTCCCCCAATTGCATTGTTGCTTGGACTTGTCTTTGCCCTTTCATTTGGAAATATCGCGCCTAAACTAAATAAGGCCATGAGTAAGTATCTACTACAGTACTCGGTTGTAGGCCTTGGTTTTGGTATGAACCTTTATAGCTCTGTAGCTGCAGGTAAGGAGGGTATGGTATTTACCATTATTTCGGTTATTGGTACCATGCTGATTGGCTGGCTTTTGGGTAAGTATGTTTTCAAGATAGATACCAATACTGGCTACTTGATTAGTTCGGGTACGGCGATCTGTGGTGGAAGTGCTATTGCTGCTGTGGGACCAGTAGTGGGTGCTAAAAGCGGGCAGATGTCCGTGGCACTAGGGGTTATTTTTACGCTCAATGCAATTGCCCTATTTATCTTCCCACCCATCGGCAGAGCAATAGGTATGAGCCAGCAAGACTTCGGTTTGTGGGCTGCCATTGCTATTCACGATACTAGTTCTGTGGTAGGAGCTGGAGAGGCTTATGGAGATGTAGCTCTGCAAGTCGCTACTACGGTTAAGCTTACTAGAGCCCTATGGATAGTGCCCCTAGCATTAGTCACCTCGTTTATTTTCAAGCAAAAAGGACAAAAGATAGCTGTCCCTAGGTTTATCCTATTCTTTATCTTGGCAATGCTCATCAATACCTTCCTATTGGCTGACTACCCCGAATTTGGACAAGTGGTAACTAAGATATCTAAGCAGTGTCTTAATGTATCACTATTCTTTATCGGAGCTGGATTGTCTCGTGATGTACTAAAGTCAGTTGGGGCAAAAGCTCTTTTCCTAGGAGTTACCTTGTGGGGCCTTATATCCACTGGTACCCTTTGCTATATTTACTTGATCTAAATGAGTGAAATATAGGGCTTTCCTATTAATCGTAACGTGATGAAAAAGGACTCTAGTAAACACTCCTAATCTTGGCTTTAATCCTGATGTTTAGTGCATAAAAGAGTAGGGGAATAGGCTATGTAACTAGCTCTATTCCCCTTTATTCTTTATTCAAAATTTACTCTTCGGTCTTTTCCTTGGGAGTCGCGTTATCTAAGGGCTGCTCTAGTTTTTCGTTATTTTCTGCATCAAGCAATTGATCAGCTCTCGACTTCCATGGTCTCTTACCAAGAATTTGCTCCACATCTTCGGTGAAAATCACCTCTCTACTAAATAGCAAGTCAGCAATCTTTTGGTGCCCATCTCTATGCTCCATAAGGATCTGCTTAGCTCGCTCATATTGGGTATTGATGATCTTCAGTACCTCCTCATCTATCATCTTAGCAGTAGCTTCACTATAAGGCTTTGTAAATCCATATTCATTTTGGTTATCCTCATAGTTGATATTTGGGAGCTTCTCACTCATACCGAAGTAGGTGACCATAGCTTGTGCCATCCTTGTTACCTTCATAAGGTCATTGGCTGCCCCTGTAGAGATCTTGCCATATGAGACAAACTCAGCTGCTCTACCTCCTAGCGTAGCACACATTTCATCTAATAGTTGCTCCGTAGTCGTTATCTGCCGCTCTTCGGGAAGATACCACGCCGCTCCGAGTGAGCGCCCACGTGGCACAATCGTCACCTTAATCAGCGGATTAGCATGCTCTAGAAGCCAACTCACCGTAGCGTGTCCTGCCTCATGTATGGCGATAGCTCGCTTCTCCTCCTCCGTGGTGATCTTGGTTTTCTTCTCTAGACCACCCACGATCCTATCAATGGCACTCGTAAAGTCCGACCCTTGGATCACCGACTTATTGGCCCTTGCAGCGTGTAGGGCAGCTTCATTACAAACATTGGCAATATCGGCACCAGAGAAGCCTGGCGTCTGACGAGAGAGTAGATCAATATCCACAGTATCATCCATCTTAAGCGGACGCATATGCACTTGGAAAATCTCCCTCCGCTCATGTACGTCTGGTAGCTCCACACTAATCTGACGATCAAAACGACCCGCTCTAAGGAGAGCCTTATCCAGAATATCCACACGGTTTGTCGCAGCGAGAATAATCACCCCGCTATTAGTGCCAAAACCATCCATCTCCGTCAGGAGTTGATTCAGCGTATTCTCTCGTTCATCATTACCACTAAATCCAGCATTCTTACTCCTTGCTCTACCGATGGCATCAATCTCATCTATAAAGATGATACTTGGCGACTTCTCCTTCGCCTTTTTGAATAGATCTCGTACCCTTGAAGCACCCACACCCACAAACATCTCCACAAAGTCCGAGCCTGAGAGCGAGAAAAATGGGACACTCGCTTCACCAGCCACTGCTTTTGCCAAGAGCGTCTTACCCGTTCCTGGAGGGCCTACTAGTAGGGCTCCCTTTGGTATCTTACCTCCCAATTCAGTGTACTTCTGAGGTT
>USJF01000119.1 GCA_900554935.1 uncultured Porphyromonas sp. | reverse complement strand
GCTAAGTTCGAAACTCGCCATTGGCTCAATTTCTAACTAAAGTTTTGCCTTTATTTCCCTATGATTTATAGGAGGTAAATAAGGCAAGCAAAAAAAAAACACCCTTGTGGGTGGGACAAACTATATTATGTCCGATCCACAAGGAGTCAATATATATATCTTTCCCTCTCGACTAGGGGACTAACTCTATGCTTTAATTGACACTCAGGGCATACTGAATCCGTCTTATCGACTCATCAATCCCTAGGATATGGATGATCTCGTGAATCTTCGCGCCACGGCCTTCGCCCACCAACGCCATACGGATACCATTCATCACCTTACCCATAGGCAGTTCATCCCCCTTGATCTTTTCATAGAGAGCCTGCTCGATCACCTCTTGTGATGCCCCCTTATCCAATCCTTCAAGAAGGGCAATGATCATCCGCAGATACTCAGGGGTCTCCGCCTTCCAGTGCTTCTTCATCCCCTTCTCCTCAAAAGTAGTAGGTGCCACAAATAGGTACTTCAGCTCCCGCACAAAGTCGGGGAGCAACTGTACCTTTTCCTGCGCCGTCGCTATCGCCTCCTTCAGCTTCTCATCACTCGCCGTGATGCCTTCAGCCTCCAGCATCGGACGCACAATAGGTAGCAACTCCTCCAGCGACATCTGCTGAATATAGTGGTGATTGAACCACTTCGCCTTCTCAAAGTCAAAGCGTGCTCCACTCTTGCTACACCGCTCCAGCGTAAACGCCCCTTTCAGCTCATCCATCGAGAAGATCTCCTGATCCGTACCAGGGTTCCACCCCAGTAGCGCCAAGAAGTTGATCACCGCCTCAGGGAGATATCCCTGCTCCCGATAACCCATAGAGACCGTCCCATCGTTAGGATCCACAAACTGTAGAGGGAAGACAGGGAAACCCAGCTTGTCACCATCCCGCTTGCTCAGCTTGCCATTGCCCGTAGGCTTAAGGATCAGCGAAAGGTGTGCAAAGCGAGGCATACTCTCCTGCCACCCAAACGCCTCGTAGAGCAATACATGGAGAGGCGCACTTGGCAACCACTCCTCTCCCCTGATCACCTCCGTTATCTTCATCAAGTGGTCATCCACGATATTTGCCAAGTGATACGTAGGCAGATTATCGCTACTCTTATAGAGCACCTTATCATCCAAGATCGAGGAATTGATCACCACCTTACCACGGATAAGGTCGTCCACCTCCACATCCCTATCAGGCTCTACGAGAAAACGAACCACATACTCAGCACCACTCCCCAGCAGACGCTCCACCTCCTCCTTTGGAAGCGAAAGACTATTCCGCATACGCCCACGGGTAGAGGCATCATAGCTAAAGTTAGGCACCTCCTTACGTGCCGCCTCTAGCTCCTCCACCGTATCAAAAGCATAATAGGCCTTACCAGCATCGAGCAACTGCTGTACATACTTCTGGTAGATCTCCCTACGCTCACTCTGGCGATAAGGCCCATAAGGCTGATTATCTGTGCCAGTACCCTCATCAATCTTGATACCTAGCCAGTGCAAAGCCTCAATGATATACTCCTCAGCACCCGGCACAAACCGCTTGCTATCGGTATCCTCAATACGAAGCACCATCGTACCACCATGGTGGCGGGCATAGAGATAATTAAAAAGTGCGGTACGAACACCGCCAATATGAAGTGCACCTGTAGGACTTGGCGCAAACCTAACTCTCACCATACTATGTATATATGTATCTATTCAGTTATTTACCGCAAAGGTACAAAATCGATTTCACACACAAAAACACGCCCCATCACAGAAAGGACCTCGCAGAGGTCCATCCACCAATCCCCACACCATCACCACTTCCACCTACAAATCACACAGTTTTTAGCTAGTCTTATGAATTATGTGTACATTTGTGATGCAAAGAGCGGAGGGTTTTTATTTTACAAGATATAGATATATGAGTAAGGTAGATGTACTACTTGGTCTCCAGTGGGGAGACGAAGGCAAAGGTAAGGTGGTAGACGTGCTCACACCAAGGTATGATATGGTCGCTCGCTTCCAAGGAGGGCCAAATGCAGGACACACACTAGAGTTTGACCATAAGAAGTTCGTCCTCAGATCCATCCCATCAGGTGTCTTCCAAGGTGGCAAGACCAATCTGATCGGCAATGGCGTAGTGCTAGACCCAGTCCTATTCCAGGATGAGGCACAGGCACTCGAAGAGAGCGGCGTAGATCTCAAGCACCGCTTGCTGATCTCCAAGAAAGCTCATCTCATACTCCCAACACACCGTCTCCTCGATGCTGCCAACGAATTGGCCAAAGGAGATAAGAAAGTCGGCACCACAGGCAAAGGCATTGGCCCAACCTACACCGACAAAGTGAGTCGCAACGGTCTAAGAGTAGGAGACATCCTAAGCCCCGACTTCCCAACCAAGTTCGAGACCATCAAAAAGCGGCACTTCGCACAGCTCAAAGGCCTTAACTACGACATCGAGACACAAGCGCCCGACTATGCCGAGAAAGAGCAACTGTGGCTAGAGTCACTCAACTACCTCAAAGAGTACCAATTGGTCAATGGCGAAGCAAAAGTCAATGACGCACTCACCCACGACCAACTAGTTCTGGCAGAAGGGGCACAAGGCTCACTGCTAGATATCGACTACGGCTCCTACCCCTTCGTCACCCCCTCCAATACCGTTGCTGCAGGAGCCTGCATCGGTCTAGGTGTAGCCCCTCGTAATATCGGCCGCGTCTTCGGTATCTTCAAAGCCTATTGCACTAGAGTCGGTGCCGGTCCTTTCCCTACAGAGCTCTTCGATGCTACAGGCGATAAGATCTGCGAGATAGGCCGAGAGTTTGGTTCCGTTACAGGTCGAAAGCGCCGTTGCGGATGGGTCGACCTCGTAGCCCTCAAGTATACCACCATGCTCAATGGCGTCACCGACCTCATCATGATGAAGAGCGACGTCCTCGACGGCTTCGCCGAAGTCAAGGCTTGCGTTGCCTACGAGATTGATGGACAAGAGACCACAGAGATGCCTTTCGAGCTTTCGGACAAGGTAAAGCCCGTCTACAAGAGCTTCAAGGGGTGGCAACAAGATATGACCTCCTGCACCAGCGAAGCAGAGTTCACCACAGAGTTCAAAGAGTACCTCAAGTTCATCGAAGAGTACCTCGGTGTCCCTATATATATAGTATCCGTAGGACCAGATAGAGCTCAGACCATTATTCGCAAATAATAAATAAGGAGTGTATATGCCTGTAGCTTATATATTGATGTTTGGTGTGATGATACTGGGCGCACTCGTCCAGTGGAACCTCAGTCACACCTTCAAGAAGTACTCCAAGATACGCCTCGATAGCGGACTCACAGGCCGAGAAGTGGCAGAGCAAATGCTTAGAGAAAACGGACTAACCGACGTGCGGGTACTCTCCACTACTGGCAAGCTCACCGACCACTACAACCCTATCGACAAGACCATCAACCTAAGCGAGCCAGTCTATAATAGCAATAGCGTGATGGCTGCCGCCGTTGCTGCCCACGAGACAGGGCACGCCCTACAGCACGCCATGGGCTACGCACCCCTCAAGATGCGCTCCGCCTTAGTGCCTGTGGTGCAGTTTTCATCGGGTGTTGTTAATGTGCTACTGATCGCTGGCATCCTACTGCTACAGTCTGTTCCACACCTTCTACTCGCTGGGATCATCCTCTTCGCCATCACCACACTCTTTAGCATCATCACCCTACCAGTAGAGGTCGATGCCAGCCGAAGGGCACTCGTATGGCTAGAGAGAAGCCACGTCACCAGCTACGAGCAGCAGCCACTAGCGAGCAAAGCACTCCGAGCAGCAGCCTACACCTACTTCGCAGCAGCTATCGGCTCCATTGCCACACTGCTCTATTATCTGACCATTTATATGGGTCGACGATAAAAATATCCCCATATTTGTTGTGAGTATCAATAAAATGTGTACATTTGTAGAGAGGAATGTGAAAAGCCCTATTTCCAAGAGATATAGCTTCAATATCACCCCTCAATTGGCTTTGAATAATTGATTACAATATACTAAGACCGAATAACTTATGAGACAAAAAAAGACGGACAGAGCAAATCTGGAAAATGGCAAGGGGCTATACTTCCTGATGGGTTTGGTCGTTGCCTTGGCTGCCGTATTTGTTGCCTTCGAGTGGGGCAATAGCGATGTATTGGTAGCCGAGGATGATAGAAACATCGTCATCGAAGAGGTAGAAGACATTCAGATCACTCCACAAGAAGAGGAGCCACTACCACCAGAGCCAGAGGTAGAGACACCTGTAGTAGTAGAGAATCTACAGATCGTGGAGGACGACGTAAAAGTAGCCGACGTCACCATCGCCTCCGTGGATGATGCTGCCAATAAGCTACAGCAGACCTTCACCCCTCCAGCACCAACACAGAGAGCTCGCGAAGAAGTGGCAGAAGATCATATCTTCGAATACCTAGAGGAGATGCCAGAGTTCCCAGGCGGACAAGCAGCAATGATGAAGTGGCTATC
>USJF01000118.1 GCA_900554935.1 uncultured Porphyromonas sp. | reverse complement strand
ATCAGCGATTGAGCCCCCTCGTTATACCCATTTCCGAATTCTCCGGACAGCAATGTATCCGATCGAAAGATCCAAAACGCTCAGAGCTCATCTGGATTAAACTAGCATTATGTATATTACCTCCAGAAAATGGGCATACATCTTCCTATCCGCCTCCACTCGCTTGCGGAATTTAGGAGAGCGTATGAGTGCCCCACGAACCACGGTCGAGCTTGCGGTAATTAATGGCTTCTCCAATATGCTGGATCTTGATATCTTGCGATGCGTCAAGGTCGGCAATGGTTCGCGAAACCTTCAGAATACGGTCATACGCTCTTGCGGAGAGCTTAAAGCGCTCCATCGCCTGCTTAAGCTGCAATAGCCCATTGGCATCAACGTGGACAAACTCTTGCATCATAGCTGGAGTCATCTGCGCATTAGTGTAGATGCCCGGCATACCTTTGAAGCGCTCCTTCTGTATCTCACGTGCCTTCATCACCCGCTCGCGGATCGCCTCGCTCGGCTCACCGCGTTGCTTACTTGATAGCATCTCGAAGGGCACCGGCAGTATCTCCACTTGGATATCTATACGATCGAGAAGCGGGCCAGAGATACGACCGAGATAGCCCTTTACCTGCGCCTCCGTGCAAGTACATTCCTTAAAAGGATTATTGTAGTGACCACAAGGACATGGATTCATAGAAGCGACCAACATAAAAGAAGCTGGGAAAGTAACCGTCTGCCTCGCTCTAGAGACAGTAATCTGGCGATCCTCAAGTGGCTGACGCAACACCTCCAACACATTGCGGGCAAACTCAGGAAGTTCATCAAGGAAAAGCACCCCATTGTGTGCCAATGATATCTCACCCGGTTTAGGATAAGAGCCACCGCCCACCAAAGCCACATTAGAAGTACTGTGGTGAGGTGCTCTGAATGGTCGCTCCCGCATCAAGGAGATATGGGTTGGCAACGTACCGGCCACCGAGTGAATCATCGTCGTCTCCTGCGCCTCCTCCTTGGGAAAAGGAGGCAAGATACTTGGCACCCGCTTAGCCATCATCGACTTACCACTTCCTGGAGGCCCTACCATAATGATATTGTGCTGACCGCTAGCTGCCACCTCAATAGCACGTTTCACCATCTCTTGCCCCTTTACCTCAGCAAAGTCGGCATAATTCAGAAGCGGATGATGGAAGATCTCCTCCTCATCATAAAGGTACTCCTTCAGTGCCGAGCTCCCTTGCGAAAGGTAATCAACCACCTCCGACAGACGCTCCGCTCCAAAGACATGGATCCCCTCAATTACCGAAGCCTCTTTGGCATTGGCACGAGGCACAATTATATTCTTAAACCCTTGCTGCTTCGCCATAATCGTCATCGGAAGAACCCCATGAATAGGTCGCAAGGCACCATCCAGTGCCAGCTCACCCATAATCATAGTGTCAGCAAGTCGCTCAGTAGGGAGCTTTTCACTCAGCGCAAGGATCGCAATAGCGAGAGGAAGGTCGTAGGCAGCTCCCTCTTTCTTAAGGTCGGCCGGCGCCATATTAATAATGTATCGATGCTCCTGGTAGGAATATCCACTCTCGGCAATCGCAGCCTGTATACGTTGGTGACTCTCCTTCACCGCAGTATCAGGAAGCCCCACCAGCATAAACTTAGTGCCACTACTGATTTGGGCCTCTATCGTCACTTTACACGCCTCAATACCACTCACCGCAGCACCATAGACCTTTACTAGTGCACGCTCCACCGAGACTTCATCCCACTCCAAGATATCACCCATTACTTACTTCTTCTGTTGTTTGATATAGCTAATCAGACTATCAGGAGTACTCCAGCTACGCTCAATATGTTGCAGACTATCCACCACCATATACAGCGGTAGCTGATCTATAGATTGATCCTTCAGGAAAGTCTGCGACTGCCCTATACTATCTATGAGAAAGTATTGCTTCGTCCCCTTTTCCTTCGACTTCAAGCCCTTAGGGAGAGCATCATTGAGCAACACACTATAGCTAGGCACACCAAGGCTATCCAGCAGGTGAAAATACCGTTTGTGTGCAGCAAAAGAGAGAGAGTCCTCTGGCGACAGCTCCAATACATTGAGCGCAACGATCCGGCTCTTCCCTACAAGCGCCTTGAACGTCACCCTATCCTTCATCCCACTCACCTCCATAGAGTAAGGCACCACCGCCCCACTATCCCAGCTATGTTCCGCTGTCAACCTCCATCCCAAGAGGGCTGTGAGCTCATTCTGCTCCCTAGTCACCTGCGCAAAGAGCGTTCGCCACTCCTGCGGATTGCGTCCATCGCTATACCGCTCCATCCCATCATAGACGAGCACTGGCGTGGGCTTCTCCTTAGAGTGAGCACTCAAAAAGTCCAGAAGCTCCTCCTCACTCTCCCCCTTCATAGCGTGCCACTCATTCAGAAGCTCCTCGTAGAGAAATCCCTTCAGCGTAATCCCCTTACCATTGATCTTAGCCGAAAAAGCCTCCGCCTCACGGTCAATAAACATTGGGAGTTGCAGAGCTCCATCTCCACTCCTAAGGAGCAGAAGGTCGAGTGTATCAAGGTCAAACGTCCTATCGTAGCTAATCTTACCCTTAGAACTCACCTCTAGGGTATCAATAGTAATATAGTGCGTACCATAGACCAGCAAATGCCAAGGCTCCTGCTCCGCATCAAGGTCACTTGCTACGATCTTGATCTCCTTTACCGACTCACTCTTATGCCCCCTACCACAACCACAAAGCAGGGCAGTAGCTAAGAGCAATCCTATCCACAAACCACCACGTCCTATACTCATTTACTCCTTACTATAAATAATATCCTTGATAAGCGATTGATCGCACGTTGCATAGCCATAAGCCGAGAGCAGTGATAGCTTAGAGAGCAAAGCAAAGTCCGGCGAGCCACTCTTGGACCAAAGGCTCAAATGCTCAATCCCCGCCTTACGCTGGCCCTCCGCCAAAACCGAAACCCCTCTCCAGAAAAGTAGCACTCCCTGCTCCCCATCCGCAGATCTCAGCAGTAGCTCCGACGCCTCCTGAGGTTTACCAGTGAGGAGCAATAGCTCAACCAGTAGTGAGATACTCCTCTTATTTTTGCCTTCCGATAGATAGTGCGCTTTGTATGCCGCCTTCAGCGCCTCCTCATTTCGACCAGCCTGATAGAGTAGCTCAGCACGGAGCAAAGGGAGCCGATAGCTTTCCACCTCAGCCTCACTCTCCTCCAGCCACTTAATCGCCTCGCCCCTACGCCCAATCTTCACCAGGAGCTCAGCAATCTTACTCGTTGTAATAGCCGAGCGCCCCTCCAGCTCCACCGCCTTTTGCAATTGAGATAGTGCCCCCTCGTAGTCATTTCGCATAATACTCGCCACCGACATCCCTCGCCACACCTCAGCAGTATTGGTCAGGTAGTCCGACACCACACGTTCGTATGTACGTCCCGCTGCATCGTACTGCCCAAAGCCCACCATCATAGTAGCCAACTTTAGCAACCCCTCCTCACTGATTAGCCTTCTCCGTGAGAGGAAAGCCCCATCTAGTAGATAAGGAGAGCGCACAAATGGATTGATCAACGTATATCGCTGACTCGAAAGCTGGTAAAAGCGATACGCACCAAAGAGTAGCTCCCTAGCACCATCCACCTCGGTAGGTGTAGGCAAAGGGGTAGGATCAGGCATCGATTGCTCAATGATCTCTGCCTCCATTCCCTGGAGCACTTCCTTCCAGCCTGGCACCAACGCATACGAATACTGATCGGCACTAATCATCCTCCGCCCTTGCGACATAAATGGAGCGATACGAGTAAAGACCTCCACATTCGCCTTGTCCAGCCCTGGAAACTGCTCATCAAACCTCAAGAACCAATGGCTTATCTTACTGAAAAAAGCAAAGCCCTTGAGCCCCGTGACTAGGTGGTAAGCGGTATCTTGCTCCGCATCTTGTAGCATCTTAAATTGATCCGGCACCTTAGCCATCAGCTCCTCCATCTCCTCGAAGTGCTCCTTTCCAAGTGCCTTTCGCTGCAGCTTCTCTATCTGGCTACTAAGAGAGCCAGTACCCATAGATTGCTTTAGCTTATCAGTGATATTCTTTAGCTCCGGCACGATCTGCTCTTGATAGGTCTTATGGTTTTCAGACGTCTTATAGGCGATCTGCACCACCTTCAAGAACTCCAGCAATAGCTCCTCTCGTGCCAAAAGCACCTCCTCTACAGATCTCACCAAATCAGGATGTAGGCTTATGAGCTCCTCCTGATGCCGTCGACCCAATACAAGGAGCGCCATCAATGCTCCTCCCCGCACCATCGGGTCGTGATGCCCAGTACCGAATGCCAATGTGAGAGAAAGCTTTTGCTCATCAAAATACTCCATACTTCCCACAAAAAGCGCTGCGACAATACTCTGAGCCACGAGAGAGGGGATTCGCTTTATCTCAAGAGCGTACTGCAAACGCTCACTCACCGCCTTAGGAAGGCAGGGTGTAGACCATAGGTAGTCAAAGAGCTCATCCACCTTATCAAAGTAAGTATTGTCTCGCTC
>USJF01000117.1 GCA_900554935.1 uncultured Porphyromonas sp. | reverse complement strand
GATATAGTTGTTATTAGAAGGTTTACAATCTGCTATGAACCACAGGATTATAGAGGTAAAAGTTTCGTCTTACAACTAGGTGAGCATCGAGTTCGAAACTCCACAATAATTTAGTTACAAACTCAATGAACACTTAGTTACAAACTCGCCGATTGCTTAGTTACAAACTCGCCAATTGCTCAGTTTTGAACTCGCACATAGTCGAGCTAAAGACACGGCATTTGCTTATATCAGACTGTTGCACAAAGCTCTTCTCTCCTATCTATTGTAGCGAAGCGACTCACGTAGTTTCTGAAGGTAGCGCTTTTCAAGAGAAGGGTTGGAAATCACTGGCGACACCTCTGGGTGAGTCAACTTTATCTCTGCCAACAACCACGCATTCGCCATCTCCACATAGTAGGCAGAATCAAATTCTAATAAAGCAATATGTTTCAAGGTCTGCTCAACCCCTACCAGACCCTCCCTCAGCAGCGGAAAGTAAGCGACAATAGAAAGCCTCCGAGCAAATTCATTAGGACAGCTAGCAAACTCTTCCGTAGACCGAAGTACCTCTTCAAGCCTCCCCAACTTAGCAAAGTGCCCAAGCACTTCTTGATACAAGTCTGGAACCGCCCAACCATCACAAAGGGAATAAAGTATCGGAATAGCTTTCTCCACCTCATCCCCCTCTGTCACCTTCTTTAGTACCAGCCCCAAAAGTAGCTTATACTCATACCATTTCTCAGCAAGTAGGTATAATTGAGCTACAGCTTTGTCAAAGCTCCAACACTTCGAAAGATTACCAGCCGTCCGACGCACCACCGGCATCCGTATTCCCAAAATAGTATCAGGATAGCTAGTTACCTTCAACTTAGTGCTGAAAGCCTTATAAGAAAGGTCGGCAGTAGAGACAAACTCCCTAAGAAGTTGCTCTACTGCCGACCTCATATCTTGTCCAGTAGAAGTCATTAGCTTAGACCATGGATCACGCCATCAATCAGTTCCATTTTCATAGCAGCAGGCTCCTTAGGCAGGCCAGGCATACGCATGATACTGCCCATAATCACCACCACCAATTCAGCTCCAGTATTCACTACTACGTCCTGTACATGCAGTTCAAAGTCCTCCGGTGCACCATATTGCTTGGCATCGTCGGTGAAAGAGTATTGCGTTTTAGCAATACAAACTGGGAACTTATCAAACCCCTGCTCCTCTAGCTTCTTAATCGCTTTAAGTGCCTTTGCTTCATAATTGACGTGCGATGCCCGGTAGATATTCTTCGTTATAGCCTCCACCTTCTCCTTGATAGACATCTCATTGTCATACAAGAATTGAAGTGGCTTAGAAGGGTGCTTCTCAATCGTTTCTACCACCACCTTAGCTAGCTCTACGGCACCCTTGCCACCCTCTCCAAAAGCAGTATTCACAGCAAATGGCAGGCCATTCTGCTCGCAATGCTCCCGAATGAGTGCAATCTCCTTATCCGTATCCGTAGGGAAGCGGTTGATACAAACCACTACACTCTGGCCAAACTTACGAAGGTTCTCTACATGTCGGTCCATATTGGCAAAGCCCTTCTTTAGAGTCTCCAGATCCTCCACCTTGAGATTCTTCTCATCGGCACCACCGTGTAGCTTCAATGCCTGAGCCGTAGCCACTAGTACACTAGCCTTGGGCTGTAGCTTAGCGTGCCTACACTTAATATCAAAGAACTTCTCGCCCCCTAGGTCGGCACCGAAGCCTGCCTCCGTGATCGCATACTCGCCATACTTCAAAGCCATCTTAGTCGCCATCACTGAGTTACAGCCATGTGCGATATTGGCAAATGGACCGCCGTGGATAAAGGCAGGAGTCTGCTCCGTTGTCTGCACCAGATTAGGATGGATAGCATCCTGCAAAAGGATCGTGAGTGCCCCGCCACAGCCTAGGTCCTTGACCCTAAATGGCGAGCCATCCTTCAGGTAGCCTACAAGGATATTATCCAGTCTCCGTCGCAGATCCTTGATATCTGTGGCGAGGCAGAGAATCGCCATAATCTCCGAAGCAGGAGTAATATCAAATCCCGCTTCCCGAGGCACACCATTACCTACCCCACCAAGGCCTGTAATCACGTTTCGCAGGCTACGATCGTTTACATCTAGCACCCGCTTCCATACGATGCTACTCAGCCCCTCTGGCTTATTTCTATTTTGGTACGCATAGTTATCCACCAGTGCAGCGAGCGTATTATTGGCCGACGTGATAGCGTGGAAGTCGCCCGTAAAGTGGAGGTTGATCTGCTCCATGGGCAATACCTGGGCATAACCACCGCCAGCAGCGCCTCCTTTCATACCAAATACTGGTCCGAGCGAAGGCTCCCTCAGCGCTACAATTGCCCTCTTTCCTATCTTATTAAGGCCTAGTGCCAACCCAATTGATACGGTAGTCTTGCCGATCCCCGCCTTTGTAGGGGTAATAGCTGTCACTAGGATCAAGTTCCCTTCACTGTGCTTCTCATCTAGTAGAGCGCTATCCACCTTGGCCATATACCTTCCATAGGGCGAAAGGCGCTCCTCAGGGATTCCCATCTCCTCAGCGACTAGGTCAATCTTCTTCAACTTCGCCTCTCTAGCGATCTCGATGTCTGTTTTCATAATTTTCAAAGCTATATATATTAAATACCTCTTGACCTCCCCCCGTAGATATAACAAAGCGAACTGCCTATTAGTTCGCCAACCGCTTTGCCTTCAGCTGGTAAAGCGCAGTCAAAGCCTCTTCAAACTCCTTCGCCCTGCTATTGGGTACCTTTACCTCCCAGATATGCCCCTCCAGATCAGCATCACTCAGTAGTGTCTCTGCCTCGTACTGCCTCAGCAGTATCATCACTGGATTAATTAAGTCGAAAGGGAAGGAGAGCCTATAATGCGAGTACAATGTCACCTCCACCATCTCACCTGCTTTGATCGCCTCCTCAGCAGCCGTGCGATAAGCTACGATCAAGCCACTTGTCCCCAGCTTCACCCCACCAAAATACCTTACCACCACGATCAGTAGGTCGGTAAGTCCGTAGCTCAGCATTTGCCCCAAGATAGGTTTGCCAGCGGTGCTACTCGGTTCACCATCATCATTCAGGCGCTCTACCGGCACCTCCTTACCAATACGATAAGCCCAGCAGACATGCCGGGCATCGTAATACCGCTTCCGGAAGTTCTGTACCTCTTCCATCGCAGCCGCTTCGCTATCCACTGGTATAGCAAAGGCGATAAACTTACTCCTCTGCTCCGTATAAATAGCCTCTGAGCGCCCTCTGAGCGTCGTATAACTGGCGAATAGCACCTCCTCCGCCATCACTTCAGCATCTTATCCAAGATAGGGCGCCAGTCCTCGCCATTTTCAGGGCAGTAGGTAACAAAGCCCAGCTCCCTCGCCACCGCCGTATTACCAGGACCATCATCGATAAATAGCGTCTCCTCGGGGCGGATATCCGACTCCTTCACAATCAGGTCAAAAAACCTCTTATCTGGCTTACATACCCCATACTCATAGGAGGGATAAACCCGCTCAAAAAAGTCGTCTACAGAGTAGCCCCCATCAATCATATCGCCCGAGCGCGCATACTCCCAGATAAAAGGATTGATATTGCTGATTCCCAGCAAACGCACCTCCTTTGGGAGTTCCTCACGGATATAACGAAACTTGTACTGCTGCACCTCCTCGAGAAAGCCCATCAACGCGTGCCCCACCTCAGCCTCACTGAGGGCAAGGGCATAGGTACGATTTAAAGTGGCTGTAAACTCCGCCTTGCCATACTGCCCCTCCTCTAGTTTCAGGAAAAGCCCTTGTTGCTGATAAGGGTCCAGCAATTCACCTGCATCGTGCACTCCAAGTGCCTGAAACCTACCTACCGCCTCCTCTCTATTGAGCCGTACAAAGACACCACCAAAGTCAAATAATATATTCTTTATCACCGCTTAATGCTCCAAATACCATTGACACAATCGCTCCACTCCCTCCTCTAGCTCCACACGATGCTGCCATCCAAGGGCATGAAGGCGAGATACATCGCATAGCTTCCGAGGCGTGCCATCGGGCTTCGTTGTGTCCCACGAAATGACTCCCTCGTACCCCTCCACTCTAGCAATCAATTGTGCCAGCTCCTTGATGCGTATCTCCTTGCCTGTCCCGATATTGATATGGCAATTACGCACTTCACTTTCCCCTTCACGGCAAAGATTTGCAAAATCAGCGTGGAGAAATAGATGTACCGCAGCATCCGCCATATCCTCACTCCAGAGAAATTCCCTCAACGGACTACCGCTACCCCAGAGCTTTACCTCATTAGGGGCAATTCCTAACGCTACTAAATCATCGGGCTCAGCCACCCCCGCTACAGGGCGCCGTGCTAAGTCCCTTCTCACCCCATCAAGGTCGCCACTACCCAAGAGCTTTGCCAAGTGAATCTTCCTGATCATAGCAGGGAGCACATGGCTATTCACCAAGTCAAAGTTGTCATTCGGGCCGTAAAGATTGGTCGGCATCACCGCAATATAATTGGTACCATACTGCAGATTGAGACTCTCACAGAGCCTCAGCCCCGCAATCTTTGCC
>USJF01000116.1 GCA_900554935.1 uncultured Porphyromonas sp. | reverse complement strand
CTGATTATAACTAATCACTTAATATGTTGCACCAACACTTTTGACCCATAAGTCTCATTTAATCGGTACAGGTCTGAAGGGACTTTTGGTGGCAGATCAATAAGGGCTTTGTATTTGACTGTAAATCAATGTAGTATATCGACCCACTCCGAGTTACAAACTCAGTAATCGTGAAGTTACAAACTTAACAATCGTAGCGTTACAAACTTAGCAAACTTCGAGTTACAAACTTAGTAAACTTCGAGTTACAAACTCGGCAATCATAGAGTTAAGGGTTGGCACCAGCGAGAGAAAAAGGCTATCTGCTGGCGGGCATAGGTGCGTGAGTGCTTTGCAATTAATCGTATCGCCTCCTCCAGGGTGATATCACCATCTAGGTACTGAAAGATCTCCTTGTACCCGATTGTATTTAGAGCGTTGTACTCCCGATAGGGGAGAAGTGCCCTTACCTCGTCCACTAGTCCTTTTGCCACCATCTGCTCCACCCGCTGGTTGATCCTTTGGTATAGCTCCTCTCGAGGTCGAGAGATCATCCTTAGCTCCAACTCAAAGGGGAGCTGGCGACGCGAGGGCTTGGTATGAAAACTACTAAACGCACGCCCTGTGGTTTGATACACCTCCAAGGCACGTATGATCCGCTTGTGATTATTTGGGTCAATACGCAGGAGATAGTCGGGATCTACCTCTTGTAGCTCTTGGCGCAGTGGCTCTACTCCCTCTGCTCTAAATCTTTGCCAAAGTGCTTCACGCAGACTTGGGGAGGGGAGGGGAATCTCATCCATTTCATAGAGTAGCGCTTGTAGATACATCATACTGCCACCGACCATTACCACTACAGGGTATTTCTCGAATAGCTCTTGGAGCAACGCTAGTGCTTCCTCCGCATATTGATAGGCACTATAAGGCTGCAACAGGTCTCGGCACTGCACAAAATGATGAGGCACCAACGCCCGATCCTCAAGGGAAGGGGCGTCGGTGCCTATCACCATACCACGGTATATTTGTCGGCTATCGGCCGATACGATTTCGGTATTAAGTTCCTGAGCAAGCTGTAGGGCGTAGGCCGATTTGCCCACACCCGTAGCACCAATTACGGTGATTAGCTTGCCACGGCTCATCACTCTTCCGATACCTCCTCTCCAGAGATATCAAAGCCATCAGCATCTAGCTCTGAGATATCAAAGCTATCGCTATCAAACTCCTCCAGCTCCTCATGGCTGTGTGCTACAGGAGGGGTTTGTGGGATTGCCTTTGCTTTTGGTTCTGCCACCAGTAGCTCCTCTACATCCGAGGTCTGCTGAGGTGCTTCACCTTTTCGACGAGTGCACTGAGGCTTATCTTGCTGCTCCCCTAGGATCACCTCTTTGAGCTCCAGATAGAAGTAGCGGTCGCCCAATTGGTCGAACTGATAGAGCACGCGATCCCCCTCATCCTCAAGGAAGTCGTCGAGATAGGTATCATCCATCAGGTAATACTCATCATCTGTGGCGTGTAGCCCCATATCCATTAATAGTATCTCCTTTTTGGGTCTCCACTGCTTATCGGCTGTAAAGAAGCTGGTAATCTGATCATCACTGTAGCCCACCGAGTCTAGGATCGCGCGGTGTAACTCTAAGAAAGTGGCAGTGCCATCGATACGGATTTCCCTGAGAAAACCAGGTACCTCGTCACTCACCATTACAAAACGGTATATCATAATTCGTCTGAAATATCCAATTATATAACTATTACTGCTAGTCTAGCGAGCTTCCACGTACAATCCCACGGGTGGACTTTTGGATAAAGTCAAGGATGATCTGCTTCTCAGGTAGGTCGTCGTACTCCTCTGTGATCACTTGGATGGCCTCGGAATTATTTAGCCCGCGATTGTAGAGCGTACGGTAAATATCATTGATAAGGTAGATCTGCTCCTTAGTGTACTGCCTACGCCTGAGCCCCACGATATTGATACCACAATACATCGCTGGTTCACGGCCAATGAGCGTATAGGGCGGAATGTCTTTGGTAATCCGAGTACCCCCTTGAATCATCGTATGGCAGCCGATATGGACAAACTGGTGTACCAGGGTGCCACCACCCAAGATAGCTTGCTCATCGATTACTACTTCGCCTGCCACTTGGCAAGCATTGCCAATGATCACCTTGTCACTCACCTCACAATCGTGTGCCACATGGGTGTAGGCCATCATTAATACGTCACTACCTATCTTGGTAAATCCCTTGGAGGCAGTGCCACGGCTGATGGTGGCAAACTCACGGATCGTGGTACGGTCGCCCACGATAGCCACACTCTCTTCGCCCTTAAACTTTAGATCTTGTGGCTCCCCACCTACCACTGCGTATGGATGGATGATGCAATCTTTGCCGATACGAGCACCATTGCGTAGAATGGCACCACTCAGTAGCTTAGTCCCTTCACCTACCTCCACATTATCCTCTATGATGGCAAATGGTCCTACCTCTACCCCTTCGCCCAGTTTCGCTAGTGGGCTAACTACTGCGCGTGGGTCTATCTTCGTTTGCTTAGTCTGTTCGCTCATAGTTACTTCTCCTTAGTTTCTGTGTTTCGGACGATCTGTGCCATAAACTCCGCTTCGCAAGCGAGCTGCTCGCCGATAAATATCATCCCTCTCATATTGGCAATGCCACGGCGGACTGGGCCTACTAGCCCTACCTTTACTACCATAGTATCTCCTGGCACTACCTTTTGCCTAAACTTTGCATGGTCAATGGTGAGGAAGTAGGTAGAGTACTCTTCGGGATGCTCCATTTGATTAAGGATCAAGATGCCTCCAATCTGAGCCATACTCTCCACTTGTAGTACCCCGGGCATCACTGCTTCTTCGGGAAAGTGACCGATGAAATAAGGCTCATTGTGCGTTACACACTTCACTCCAACGATATGCTCAGGCCCGATCTCAATGATTTTATCTACCAATAGCATCGGGTATCGATGTGGAAGTAGCCCTTTGATCTCTTGGATATTGAGCAGTGGGGCCTCGTTGGGATCGTAGGTGGGAGCTTGAGTTTGGTTGATACGAATGTCTTTGCGGATCTTTTTCGCCAAGGTGGTATTAATGGAGTGCCCTGGGCAGGTGGCGATCACTCGTCCTTGGATCCTGCGGCCAATCAAAGCGAGGTCTCCTATTAGGTCTAATAGCTTATGGCGTGCTGGCTCATTAGGATACTTCAGTGGCTTATTATTGATGTAGCCGAGTTCGTGTGCAGGCTTTGAGGCTGTCCCCACCGTATGTGCCAGCTTATCCATCTTCTCCTGCGGAATCTCCTGGTCGTAGATCACGATAGCATTATCTAGGTCGCCCCCTTTGATCAGGTCATTGTCTAGCAAGGTCTCGATCTCACGGACAAAGACAAAAGTGCGAGCCGGAGCGATTTCTTCGGGGTAGGTGCTGAGGTCTTCGAGACAGGCAAATTGATTAGAAAGCACTTTAGAATTAAATGAAATCAGCACATGCATACCAAAGGAGCTATCTGGCAGAAGGGTTAGCTTGGAAGTGCCATTCTCACTCTGCACTTCTATCTTACGCTTTACCACATATATCTCTCGCACAGCAGCCTGCTCTACCACTCCCACTTTCTTGATCTGTTGGACATACTCTAC
The DNA here is from genome assembly GCA_900554935.1 of uncultured Porphyromonas sp. Taxonomy (GTDB): domain Bacteria; phylum Bacteroidota; class Bacteroidia; order Bacteroidales; family Porphyromonadaceae; genus Porphyromonas_A. Next base: position 973 of record USJF01000116.1, on the reverse strand, counting down.
TGCGCTACCATCAAAGATCGGCATCTCTGGAGCATTCACTTCAATGAGGCAGTTGTCTACTCCCATTGCATAGAGAGCCGACATGGCATGCTCAACCGTGCTCACCTGTAGACTTTTATTGGCGAGGACCGTGCCCCTCTCTGTCTTTGTGACAAACTCCGCCAGTGCGGGGATGGTCGGACGCTCAGGGAGGTCCACCCTACAAATCTTGATGCCATGCCCCTCATTGGCAGGGTTGAATCGTACCTTGATATCTAGTCCTGTATGAAGCCCCTTTCCTTCTAGTTCAAATGCGGCACCAAGAGTCTGTTGCTTTTGGGTGGTGCCTCCCAAGTTATTTTTATTTGCCATGACGCTCTGCTTTCAATTGATTCAGCTCCTCTTTCAGCTCAGCTACTTCACGCTGTAGCTGGTAGAGCTCCCGATCCATCTCCGGTAGTTTAATAAACTTCGCCGAGGCTTTCATTGCCTTCAGGTGTGGCTGTGCAGGGTAGCCAAACCATACGGTATTGGGCTCTTTGATATCACTCAGCACCCCTGTTTGCGCTGCAAAGGTGACATGTGGAGCCGTCTTGAGATGCCCTGCGATACCCACTTGACCCGCTAAAACATTCCAGGCACCAATGGTAGAAGAGCCTGCCACTCCGCTCTGTGCCGCAATGGCGGTGTGCTCTTGTACCTCACAATTATGGGCGATCTGTACCAGATTATCGATCTTTACTCCCTTACGAATTACGGTGGCATCCATTACCGCTCTATCGATACAGGTATTGGCACCAATCTCCACATCATCCTCCAGAATGACCCTACCCGTCTGCGGAATCTTGTGATAGCCATCAGCATCTGGGGCAAAGCCAAAGCCATCCCCTCCGATCACGGCACCAGAGTGGATCAGACAGCGCTGCCCCACCTCCGTATGGTCGCAGATCACCGACATGCTGTATAGCCGGCTCCCCTCTCCGATCGTTACCCG
>USJF01000115.1 GCA_900554935.1 uncultured Porphyromonas sp. | reverse complement strand
GGGCCGCCACATCCGTAGCCACCAGAAGTTGAATAGTACCATTACGGAAACGCGCCATTACATTATCTCTCTGTGCCTGACTCAGCTCCCCATGCAGGGCATCGGCACTATACCCATCGGCGATCAATTGAGATGCCACCTCCTGAGTGCTGCGCCGTGTTTTGCAGAAAATGATACCATAGATATTGGGATAATAATCGGCAATCCGCTTGAGTGCCAAATAGCGATCACCGGCGCTCACCATATAGTAGAGATGACGGATATTCTTATTAATACGCTGTTCATTCCCCACCGACGCCTCCACAGGCTCCCGCATAAACTGTCGTACAATAGTACGAATCTCCTTAGGCATTGTCGCAGAAAACAGCAAAAGACGACGCTCATCAGGGATTTCAGAGAGGATCAACACAATATCCTCAATAAAGCCCATATTCAGCATCTCATCCGCCTCATCCAATACCACATCTTTAATCCCTTCCAGAGAGATGGCATTTCTTCGGATCAAGTCCAAGAGTCTCCCCGGAGTAGCCACCACCACCTGTGCTCCCCGCCTCACAGCTTGTATCTGCTCCTCAATAGAAGCGCCACCATAGACCGCCACGATCCCAAGGTCATCAATGTGGATAGCATAGCTCGCCATATCCCTAGTAATCTGCAGGCAGAGCTCACGCGTCGGAGCGATAATCAAGGCTTGAGGATACCTATCGGCACTCGAGATATTCTGTATCATCGGCAAACCAAAAGCAGCCGTCTTACCACTACCTGTTTGCGCTAATGCCATAATATCCTTACGCTCACCAAGGAGCAAAGGGATCACCGCCTCTTGAATCGGTGTAGGGACTTCATATCCCAGTTGCTCGATTGCATTCAATAGAGGCTCAGCTAAGCCTAATGCTTCAAAAGTCATAAGTTATGATCAGCTACAAATGACCTACGCCTCCCCCTCTGGCCTCCGCTCACTATTAGGTCGAGGCACAAAAGCCTTGGCCCCTCGCTCCCGCTTCCGCATACGCACTGCTCCTGCTGGAGTCAAGTCCTCTTCGTTCCTCACTCTTGATATATTACGAGGTTTCGGTCTAGGAGCCGACTTGCGACCGCCAAAGTTCGAAGCACTACCACCCCGCCTTTCGCCACCATTATATCCGTCCTCTCGCTCACCTCTCACATCTCTAGCTTCATCACTCATACGGGGTCTGCGATTTTTCAAGCGGAAAGCCCTCTGCTCCTGCTTCATTGCCTCCCGCTGCTGATAGTAGCGCTCTCGCTCCTCTTGCGATGGCAATAGCCCCTGCTGGCGAAGCTCTTCCAGATGGTCGTCCCGCTTCCCTGCAAAAAGCTCATACCCCCTTAGCTCGCACTCTATCATCCCATTGTAGAGTTTCTCCCGTATGAAGTGCTTAAGCCCAATCGCATTAAAGCCCTCCTCTAGGCTTCCACTCAGCACCCAAGCTTTCCAACCAGAGAAAGCATGCTTCAAAGTACTCCCAATAGAACTGTAAAGCCGCTCCAAGTCCATAGGTTTCAGACGCTCTCCATAAGGAGGATTCATCACAAGGATGCCCTCGTCACTAGGTCTATTTTCTTCCGAATACTCCTCAAAGGGCTTCACATCCAGCTGCACATACTTACTGAGCCCACTATTCTTAACATTGGCACGAGCCATTGCTACCGCTTTCGGCTGAATATCCGAGCCATAAATTCGGTAAGCAAAGGGACGCTCCTCCCACTCCTCTAGCACTTCGCTCAGGAGGTCGGCATCAAAGTCCTTCCACCGCTCAAAGGCATACGCCTTCCGGAAGATGCCAGGTGGAATTCCTAAAGCAATCAATGCTGCCTCCGTAAGGAAGGTACCGCTACCACACATAGGATCAAGGAAATTACACTGCCCATGCCAACCAATTCGTAGCAAAATACCGGCTGCCAATACCTCACTCAAGGGTGCCTCAGTCTGCCCCACACGATAGCCCCGCTTATGGAGGCTCTCTCCACTAGAGTCGAGCGCTAGGGTCACCACGCTATCAGCAATATGAATATGAAATAGCACATCAGGATCCACCACCGATACGTTGGGTCGGCGACCACCACGGTCGCTGAAAAAGTCGGCGATAGCATCCTTCGCACGATAAGCGACAAACTTACTATGGGTAAACTGCTCCGAGTAGACCACCGTATCAATAGCAAACGTACTCCGAGTAGTCAAATACCTATCCCACTCAATATGATCATAAAGATACTGGTAAATCTCATCGGGCGAATGGGCCTCAAACTGTGCAATAGGCACCAATACCTTCAGTGCAGTACGCAAATGTATATTGGCTCGATACAAAAGCCTCTGATCTCCCTTAAAGGCCACCATTCTACGGCCTGGGACAATGTCCCGCGCTCCTAGCTCCTTCAGCTCTCCAGCAAGAATATCCTCAAGACCATACAAGGTCTTCGCTAGAAGATCTATTTCCACTCCCTCCTCTCTAGTTCGTTCGTCAACCATGCTTCGCAATCTAATGTCGCAAATATAAATATCTAAATACTCCCGCAAAGCTACTAATAATCGCACAAACTGAGTGAAAATCTATCCCCCCACAATTACACCAGATAAGGTTTCTAGCGCTATTGATGGATACAACATTGATGTTGTATTGGTTTCAATTTCTCCCCAGATATCCTTCATAGCGATGATTGAAGATGGCTCCGAAGGAGCGGTTGCCCACAGACAATGGCTATCTATTAAATTAAAAAATGAGATTTATGCAATCCTCAAAGCATTTTTAACCGACTGTAATTCAAGACTATATAAAACTAACCATCAAGTTCCTATCTCAGTTATTGTTGAGTTACAAACTCAGTAAATACTCAGTTACATACTCGGCGGTGTCTTTGATAAAAAAGTGGGTATGAGCTGGTTATGCTGGAGGTTCAACCTCTCCTTATGCGACTCGGTTAGGTGAGGGAAATGTGTGTGACTTGCTCTGGGGAGACAGACTCCTGCATAAAGTAGTCGGCCATGGTGGCAAAGCGATGGTCTGCCTCTGTAGTGGCGTAGCGAGCCTCTCCGTTGGTGGTGAGTCGCTCTTCCATCTCGGGGTGTCGCTGTAGGTAGTCGATTAGGGAGTGTGCCACGATCTCGCCCTGGGCGATTACTTGGATCTCCTTGGGGAGGGCTTGCTTTATCCTCGGAAGGAGCAAAGGGTAGTGGGTGCAGGCTAGGATCAGTGCTTCCATCTCTGGCGCTGCTTTCTGAAGTAGGGAGAGGTCGCGCTGGATAAAGTAATTGACCCCGACATTATCATCTATCTCCCCACGCTCTACGAGGGCAGCCCAGAGGGGAGTGGCTTTTTGCACCAGTGTCGCTTTGGGGGCATACTTCTCCATCTCTATCTGATAGGACTGACTGGCAACGGTTGCTTCTGTCGCTACCAGACCTACCTGCATCGGGTGTTGCTCGGTAGATTGACCGAGGTACTCTACCGTGGGGCGTATCACGCCAAGGATCCTACGAGTAGGGTCGGAGCTACTGGGGAGGTCTCGCATTTGCAGCTGCCGTAGCGCACGTGCCGAAGCTGTGTTGCAGGCGAGAATTACCAGGGGGCATCCTTGCTCAAAGAGATAGGATACCCCTTGGCGAGTATAGCGGTAAATGAGTTCGAAGGAGTGTGAACCGTAGGGGGCACGAGCGTTGTCCCCGAGGTAGAGGTAGTCGTACTCGGGCAACCATTTACGTAGCTCCCCCAGTACGGTAAGGCCTCCATACCCTGAGTCGAAGACCCCTATCGCTCCTTTACTTTGCGACATCAGAGGTTGATATTGATTTCTCTTCCAAAAGGTGCCACTGCTACTTTCGCCATCTTGAAGTGCTTCCTGCCCCAAGGAATACCGATGATGGTGATGCAGAGGAGTAGCCCAAGCACTACGTGGGTAAGGGCGATCCAGATGCCGGCAAATAGTGCCCAGAGGATATTGCCTAGCACGCCGATAGGATTGCGGCTGGAGGGTGTTACCTCGCTCCCGAAGGGGAAGAGCATCACCATGCCTAGCTTGAAGGACTGCAAGCCGAGTGGAATGCCGATGATGGTGATACAAAAGATCAAGCCTGCGGTGAAATACTCTAGGGCGGATACTAGGCCGCCACAGATCCACCAAACGATGTTAAGCAATAGATTCATCATAGTTTATATGTTATTAATGTGTTATTAACTAATTAAAGCGATCTCCCTCGGGAAAGCTATTGCCGAGGAGGTAGTCGTGGATGGTGGTGCGTCGCTTATTGGGAAATTGTACTTCGCTTAGCTCTACCGCCCCCTCTTTGCACTGCACTACTACCGACTCTTTCGTCACCTGATACTCACCTGACTGTAGCCCTTGGCGCGATGGGAGAGGGGTGGCACTGAAAACTTTGATCTCCTCCTCCCCCAGCACCGCAATGGCGGAGGGGTAGGGGCTCATGGCCCTGATTTTAAGTGCTACACGGTGGGCTGTATCTTGCTGAAAACTGAGGAGCCGATCTTCTTTGAATATCTTAGTGGCGTAGCGTAGTCCCTCTACCTTAGCTTGAGGCTTAGGGGAGAGGGTTCCTTGCTCCAAGCCCTGTATGGTTTTGAAGG
>USJF01000114.1 GCA_900554935.1 uncultured Porphyromonas sp. | reverse complement strand
GGTTCCAAGATTGCGTTAGATTGAGAAGGGAAATAGTGGTTGTACTGGATGCGTTGTTCAATTCCGTCTGTTTTCTTACCTACTTGTTTCGTATGGCATTGACCGAAGTCGGACAGTTAGAGCTTCGGGCAGATAAAGATACAGGAAAGCCTTTGATCGGTTCGTCAGTCAGCACTCCTATCGTACTGGCCCTGACTTCTCTATCAAAGGCTCTCTTCTCTCGGTAATGCTATCAAAGGGATTGCTGCCTACAAGACGGTCGAGTGAGGGGGAGAGTTGATTAGGGCTATCGGGGGTGTAGATTCAGTCTTGATCTGTGGGGGTCTTGGCTAGAAACTTTTGGTAGATCTCGGCATCTTCCTCTAGGTAGCAGCAGAGATATATGGTGCCGGAGTATCGGTTGGTATCGAGGTACTCTTGGACTACTTGGAGGGCAATCTTTGCGGCGCGTTCTCTAGGAAATCTGTAGACGCCTGTGCTGATGCAAGGGAAGGCGATGGATGTGAGTTGGTGCTCTTCTGCGAGGTCCAATGCGGTGCGATAGCAGGAGGCGAGGAGCTGATCTTCATTCTGCGTTCCGCCTCTCCAGATGGGGCCGACTGTATGGATCACCTTTTTGCAGGGTAGGAGGTAGGCGTTGGTGATCTTGCTTTTGCCGGTAGGGCAACCGCCAAGGGTGCGACACTCCTCTAGTAGGCCTTTGCCCGCTGCTCTGTGGATGGCGCCGTCTACGCCACCGCCACCGAGTAGGGTTTCATTGGCGGCATTGACGATGGCATCTACCTTGAGCTTTGTGATGTCGCCCACAACTACCTTTATTCTCTCTTTCATATCTCTATAAAATAAATGGGCTAGTGAAGTCGGATAACTTCGCTAGCCCATATCTATTACGCTGTTAATTTCTTAGAGTTGGTAGCCATATACAAAGTCGGCTGCATCTTGCATCTGCTTGTACATTACTACATCATCCTGTACCATTGGTACTACCTTGCGGAATTCTTTATATAGTTGCTGAAGTGGTTTGGAGGTCTTCTCCTCGCCCTTACGGAGTGCCAAGGCCTGTGCTCCATTCATTAGCTCTACGCCAATGATGGCATAAAGATTATCCAGCAGTGGAAGTAGCTTGATGGCTGCATTGGCACCCATAGATACGTGATCTTCCTGCCCGTTGCTACTTACGATGCTATCGGAGGAGGCATTGAAGCAGTACATCTTATTCTGGCTTACCATTGCTGCTGCGGCGTATTGTGGGATCATAAAGCCGGAGTTGAGACCTGGTTTGGCTACAAGGAATTCTGGTAGCTGGCGGAGACCTAGGATAAGCTGAGCAGTACGACGCTCTGAGATATTGCCGATCTCTGCAATGGAGAGTGCCAAGTAGTCAAATACTAGTGCAATGGGCTGTCCGTGGAAGTTGCCACCAGAGACGATAAGGTCATCGTCGGGGAAGATCGTAGGATTGTCGGTCACTGAATTGATCTCGGTCTCTATTACACTGCATACGTGCTGCCAAGCATCGTAGCTGGCACCGTGTACCTGTGGAATACAGCGGAAGGAGTAGGGGTCTTGTACTTGTGGTTTGCTTACTTTCTGAAGCTTGCTACCCTTGAGTAGGTCTCTGATGGTCTTGGCTACTACTGCCTGGCCAGCGTGTGGGCGAACCTTTTGAATCTGTGGGGTGAAGGGCGCCTCTAGTCCGTCAAATGCTTCAAGAGAAAGGGCGGCAACTCTCAGTGCCATCCGCTCGGCACGGCGAGCTAGTATCAGAGCGTAAACGCCGTGTGAACTCATAAACTGAGTGCCGTTGAGCAGTGCTAAGCCTTCTTTACTCTGTAGTGTGATGGTCTCTAGCTTAGCTTTCTTAAAGGCCTCCTTAGAGGTCATCTTCTTGCCTTTGTAGTAAACCTCTCCCTCGCCAATCAGTGGTAGGAATAGCTTTGCCAAAGGTGCTAGGTCGCCAGAAGCTCCTAGCGAACCTTTGTCGTAGACAATAGGGTAGATCTCTTCATTGAGCATATCTACAAGTCTCTGCACAGTGGCTACTTGTACGCCACTATGGCCGAGCGAAAGAGCGTGTGCCTTGAGGAGTAGCATCAGCTTTACTACTGGCTCGGGTACTTCATTGCCGTAGCTACAAGAGTGGCTCTTGACTAGATTCTCTTGGAGTGTGGTTAGCTCCTCTTGCGAGACACTAATGTTGCAGAGCGAACCAAACCCAGTGGTGATACCATAGAGGGGGCGCTCCGACTTAGCTACTTTATTATCTAGGTAGTCGCGGCACTTCTGGATGCGTGCAATGGCTTCGGGTGCAAGAGAGTAGGTAACTTTTTTGCTAAAGATAATCTTCTCTAGTTCGTCAATGGTGAGCTTGCCACTGCCTACTACATAGGAGATCGGTTCACCGAGTGTATATGGTTGATGTGTGACGAGTCTCATGATGCTTACTTGATAGCTTGGTAGGTATGTTGGAGGATACGATGCTCAATATCCGTGATATCTCTCTCTAGACGATCGCAATCATCGGCTAGCTCTTTCACAAAAGCTTGGTCCTTGAGGCCACCTAGATTGATGCGTACATTTAGTAGTGCTCCAAGCACACCTAGTCGGCAATTCATCATAGCGATACAGCCATCGGTAATAGCATTTTGATTGCCCTTCATTACCACCTTTTCGATCAGCGGAATAAGGTCGTAAGTGGTCTTGGCTACCTCCATAGGTACCAATGCGGCTACCTTGGTAGCATCTTGTATCTTGGCACTACGCTCAGCCTTTTCCGCCTCGGTCTCCTTAGGCATCTTGAATGCTTGGGAGACTAGGTCATAAGCGTCGCTATCTCTATCAATGGCTTCGATGAGCGTGTCGTGTATCTCTCTAGCCTTCTCCACTACCGCTTTCATCTCCTCCTCTACCTCGACATATTTCTTGCGACCGATAGTGAGGTTGGCCACCATTTCGGTCAGCGAAGCAGCGATAGTACCAGCTAGTGCCGATACGCTACCACCACCAGGTACTGGATCACTTCCAGCTGTAACATTGCAAAACTCTGCTAGTGTATGATTTTGTAATAGTTTCTTCTCCATAACGTATTTGGTTTTAGTATTTGTATAGTTTTCCACTCTTAATCGTGGTATCTACTAGATTCATTCCAAAGTGGTAGCTTAGGAACTTGTATGAAGGATACCTGAGGATCACAGCGTCCCCTGCTTTGCCCACCTCTAGGCTACCTATCTTATCCTGCCGATTGATAGCCTTGGCAGCATTAATTGTGAGTGCAGCGATGGTTTCTTCCACCGTCATCTTCATGTAGATCGTCGAAAGTGCAATCAGAAGCGGGATAGAAGCCGAGAAACAGCTACCAGGATTGAGGTCCGAAGCGACAGCTACACAGCATCCCGCATCAATCATCTTACGAGCTGGCGCATAGTCGTCCATCAGAGAGAAAGCAGTGAGAGGCAAGCAAGTGGCTACTGTTTCGCTCGTGGCAAGTGCCTTGATCCCTTCGTCCGAAATCTTCAGAAGGTGGTCGGCAGAGAGACAGCCTAGCTCGGCAGCTAGCTCAGCTCCGCCTATCGGCACAATCTCATCGGCATGCATCTTTACCTTAAAGCCCAGCTCCTTGGCTGCATTGAGCAGACGTCGCGTATCCTCGTGCTCAAAGACATTCTTCTCCGTAAAGATATCAACACACTCAGCAAGATCCTTCTCCTTTACCAAAGGTAGCATCTCACGGATGATAAAGTCGATATAATCGTGCGGACGCCCTTTGTACTCCACCGGCGTATCGTGAGCTCCCATATAGGTAGGGTAGAGTGAAATAGGATGCGTCTCATCTAGGTGGCGAATTACCTCGAGCTGGCGGATTTCCGTATCTCGATCCATACCATAGCCACTCTTCGCCTCCGCCGTGGTTACACCCATACGTAGCATAGCGTCGAGGTGCTTCTTGGCATGCTCCGATAGCTCCTCAAAGCTGGCAGCGCGAGTTGCCTTAGTTGTTGAGGCAATACCACCTCCACGCTCCATAATGCTCATATAGCTTTCGCCAGCTAAGCGCCATTGAAATTCATCTTCACGATAACCACCGAAGACTAGGTGCGTGTGCGAGTCAATAAACCCTGGAAGCACACATTGCCCTTGTGCATCCACAAATTCCATTCCCTGCTCCTTAGGGCAAGGACCATCACTCTGCTTACCCGCAAAAGTGACGATTCCATCCTCAATCACCAGTACTGCTGGTCCCTCGATGATGGCAAGGTCGCCCATAGCAGAAGCCCCTTTGCGGGGGCCTCCTGCCATGGTGACCAATTGTCCTATATTATATAGGTAGAGGCTACCTTTCTCCTTATTAAGCATTGGCTTTCTTGAGCTTGTACTCGAGGATCTGCTCTACTGAGAAGCCCTCCAGCTGTAGATACTTAATAATCTCCTCTGCGAGTTGCTCCAGAGTGTACTCACCCTCGGCGATTTCCTCCCTCTTCAGGTAGTAAGCGAGCGACTGCTCCAGAGCCTCCTTAGGTACCAATCCTATGATCTCAGCCCCTACGATTTTAGCGTCGTACCTCTGAGCCTCCATGCGTACCATCTCGTGAGCACGATAGACGGCTGTC
>USJF01000113.1 GCA_900554935.1 uncultured Porphyromonas sp. | reverse complement strand
GGCAACTACGCCCCGGGTGGACTTTCACCACAGATGTATGACATGCCCGTCATACACAAAAAGGCCTGCTAGGGATTCCCTAGCAGGCCTTTATATGATTTACACTAGTTAAAGTGTGGGAGAAGCTTACTTCTCAGCAGTCATGATAACTACACGGTTCCAAGCATTGTGAGCGTATGGCTGTACAGAGTCGCCCTTGTAGTCGATAGTGATCTGGCTAGATGGCACACCGTACTCATCGGTAAGGATACGAGCCACCTCGCGAGCACGCTTCTCAGAGAGCTTCATGTTGTAGTTAGAGCTACCAGTCTTAGCATCAGCATAACCGATAACAGTTACAGGGATGTTGTTGCTCTTCACGAACTCAGCAGTGTTGAAGATATTGATCTTCTGGTTGCGATCTACTCTAGAGCTACCAATACGGAAGTAAACTACATTCTCAGACTTAACCTTAGCCTCAGGAGCTACTACCTCTGGGCACTCTGGGCAACGTACTGGACGCTTGCTTAGCTCAGCATTCTGAGAACGAAGAGAGTTGATCTCATTCTGAAGGTTGTTAAGAAGAGCATAGTCCATTGGCTCAACAGCCTCGAAGTCGCTCTTGCCAAGGTTGAAGTTAAGACCAAGGTCTAGCTTAGCAAGCATGTTGTTTGGACGATAGAACTTGTCACCGCTTGGACGATAGATGTTAGAGAATACTACGCTAGGAGCAAGTACTAGGTCTACAGTCTGACCAAGGCGGAAGCTAAGGTCGAAACCTACGTGTCCAGAAACTGCGTAGTTGTTGTGAGCTAGCCAGTGCTTGAAAGTATCCTCGTGAGTCTTCTCATCAAGAGCTGTTCTAGCAGCCATTACACCAACACCGATGTAAGGTACGAAGCGAACCGAACGATTTGCGTTGTATACACCGAAGTAGTTAGCTGGATCAAACATAAAGTCGATGTGAGGAGTCAATGTGTGGAACATGTACTCGTGAGTGTTGTTGGTCTTAGCAAGATGCATATCTCTTACCCAAGCCCAATCTAGCATTACGCGACTAGCGAAGTAAGGAGTATACCACTTACCGAAGCCTACACCAGCCTCATAGCCTAAGCGGTCTACAAAGTCCTTAGCCTTGATCTCCTGGTTGTAGAAAGAGATGCCATAGTTAGCACCACCACGTGCAGAAATAAACCAGTTGTCACCAGGGTTTAGCTGAAAAGCTACATTCTTACCTGGTAGATTGTTTACGCTTGCAGAAGTTTGAACCTCCTGTGCTGAAGCACTTAGTGCAAATACACTTGCTGCAACAAGTGCGATAACTTTCGTCTTCATAAATAAATTCTTTCTAATTGTACAATTCATTATTTTCTCATTCCATATAATCCGACAATTAATCTCAATAGGGCTCTCTTATCGGATGACCGCAACCGCCAATGTTGCGGTATTGCTCTGACAAAGATAGCAATAACTCTTTAAATAGCACAAATATCCAGTGATTAAATGCAGATAAATTCACATTTAGCTCTTATTGGGCCTATTTATAGGCTTTATTCAGCAAAGGCGTGATGATACCCCTTAGTGATATTCCAATACCCTCGAGTAAAGTCGGGCACCTCTACGGGAGCGGAGTTGTGCTCCAGTGATATGGCCGATAGCGGTGAGATAGCACTCCACTCCGCCATATCATAAACATCCATATCTAGCGGTAACCCATGACGAAGACAGTAAATGAGGCGATAGTCCATAATAAAGTCCATACCACCATGGCCACCCACTTCCTTAGCCATCTCTTCTAGCTCCTGATGAATTGGGTGCTTATACTCTTGCATCAACGCTTCTTGTACCTCCTTAGGCAACCAAGAGTGCGCGGTTAGGTTTTCATGGTCAGGTGTCACATCGCTACTTACCGACTCCCCCTTCAGTGCGAGGAGAGGCATAGGATACTTCGAAGCATACCCCTTAGTACCTGCGATATTGTACTGACGGCTATAGGGTCGAGGTGTTGCTACATCGTGGTGCATCTCAATAGTACGCCCTAGCTCTGTACGTATCAGCGTAAGGGTGTGCTGTCCATTTTGGAAGTCACTCACCTCCTCACCTCTATCGGCTTTGAGCCACTCAGGGATACTCTTTGCGGTAGCATCCATAGAGACGAGATAATTCATCTTATCCCCTCTGTGTATATTGAGTATCTGGCAAGCAGGGCCCATACCGTGTGTAGGATAGATATCGCCACGATGCGTCTTATTAAAGGCCATTCGCCAATCTCCCTCGTAAGCATCCCAGAAGTCTTCTAGCTGATGAATATATCCTCCCTCGGCATAAACAATATCACCGAGCAATCCTTTCTGAGCCATATTTAGCACCGTTAGCTCAAAGAAGTCGTAGACGCAATTCTCCAGCATCATACAGTGCTTCCGAGTACGTTCCGAAGTATTGATCAGTGCCCAGATATCCTCTAGCGAGTGAGCTGCTGGCACCTCTACTGCCACATGCTTTCCTTGCTCCATTGCATAGAGTGCCATAGGCACGTGCGTTTGCCAGTTAGTCACGATATAGATAAGGTCTAGATCATCACGCTCCACCAATTGCTTCCAAGCCTCCTCGCTACCGTAGTACTCTGCAGCTTTTGGCTTACCATTCTTCAGCAAAATCTCATTGGTCTTCTCCACGCGATCTTGGTGCAAGTCGCAAAGAGCCAAAACTTCCGCTCCAGGGATATGGCAGAAGCGCTCCACAGCTCCTGGGCCACGCATTCCTAGGCCAATTACCCCTATACGTACAGTGTCCATAGCGGGTGCGGCGAAGCCCACCATATGCTCCTGCCCTTCTGGGCGCTCAGGCACCTCCGTCTTGATCACATCAGTCTGAGCGCTCTCGCTCGCCTTTGGCTGACAACCAAAGGTTGCCACCATCAAAAGTGGTAGTGCGGCGGCCATCAATATCAGTTTCTTAGTCATAATTAAGTGTATCAATGATAAAATGTTATCTTTGCGAAGATAGCGATAATTCTCTAACTACGAAAAGAAATGAACCGATTAAATAAAGAAATAGAGATAGAAGTGCAAGCCACAGGGGTCCAAAGAGTCTACCCTATCGGCATCACCCCGATAGAGATTTACGAGTCGGAAGGGCTAGAGCTACCCAATAGTCCCATGGGGCTACCTATGTTGGCACTAGTAGATAATAAGCCCACGCCCCTCTCCCATCCCCTCCACCGCCCTTCCATCGTAGATTATGTGGGCTACGAAACCCCCTACGGACGCCGAACCTACACCAGTACTGTATCTCTGATTCTCTATAAGGCGGCTGAACTTCTAGGTCACTCACGTGTGGTCATCGAGCACGCCTTATCCAATGGGTACTACGGAGTGATAGGGAGCAGAGAGACGCCACCAACCTTTGAAGAGCTAGAGGCGATCACGAGGCAAATGAAAGAGATCATTGCCCAGGATCTCCCGATCAATACTATCTACCTACGGAGCGAAGAAGCTATCGACTACTTCAAGAAAAAGGGACGCCCTACCACCGCCCAGCTGATTGAGTCGCACTGTGCCCACTTCGCTAGATTGGTAGAGCTGGATGGCTATATCGATTATATCTTCGAGCCTGTACTACCCTCCACCGGTATGGTATGGGGCTTCGGACTAGATAAGTACCGCGATGGCTTTATCCTCCGCATGCCCAATCACCTTGCCCCAGAGAAGCTCTACGATAGAGTGCGACAGCCCAAACAATTTGGCGTATTCAAAGACCACCTCTCACTACTCAAGCTAATAGGCGTAGAGGACGTAGCACCACTCAATCACTTGATTCGAAGTGGCAAGGCGAGCCAAGTAATCTCCCTCTCCGAGGCCCTTCAGGAAAAAGAGATCGCTTCTATCGCTGCCGAGATAGCAGAGCGGTATGAGCATGGGGTACGGGTGGTGCTACTTTCGGGACCTTCATCATCGGGCAAGACAACCACGAGCAAGCGCCTCTCCACCCAGCTGATTGCCCATCTCACTTGGCCCTACGCTATATCACTAGACGATTACTATATCAATAGAGTAGATACCCCACTTGATGAAAATGGCAAGTACGACTACGAAAGTCTCTATGCCATAGACCTACCAAAGCTAAGAGAGGATGTAGCACGATTGATGGCGGGTGAAGAGGTACACATCCCCACTTACAACTTCACCAAGGGAGAGAGAGAATACCTACCAGGCAAAAAGATGAAACTAGAGAATCACGGGGTGCTCATCATGGAGGGAATACACGCCCTCAATCCAGAGCTACTTAAGGGGATCCCCGAAGAGTCCATCTACCGTATCTATGTCTCTGCCCTCTCTCCGCTATCTATTGACGACCACAATTGGATCTCCACCAGCGATAATCGCCTTATCCGACGAATGGTACGCGACATGAAGTTTAGAGGCACCTCTGCCGAAGAGACCATCCTGAGGTGGCCAGAGGTACGACGTGGTGAGGAGCGATGGATCTTCCCCTACCAAGAGAATGCCGATGTGATGTTTAATAGTGGATTTCTCTATGAAATACCAGCCCTAAAGGAGCAAGCGGTATCGGCACTTCACCAAGTATGCGAGTGCAGTCCTGCCTACCCCACAGCAAGTCGGTTGCTAGAGTTTTT
>USJF01000112.1 GCA_900554935.1 uncultured Porphyromonas sp. | reverse complement strand
GGGTATGCCTCTTTTGATTACCACGTGAATGGATTTCAGCAATCTAAGTTGGTAAAAGTGGATATTCTGCTGAATGGGGAGTCGGTGGATGCCCTATCAGTACTTACACACGTGGATAATGCTCAAGGTATGGGTAGGCGGATGTGTGAGAAGCTGAAGGAACTGATCCCCCGCCAGCAGTTTGATATCGCGGTGCAGGCGGCTATCGGCGCGAAGATCATTGCCCGCGAAACAATCAAGGCGGTGCGTAAGGATGTGACTGCAAAGTGCTATGGCGGTGATATCTCACGTAAGCGTAAGCTACTGGAGAAGCAAAAGGAGGGTAAGAAGAGAATGAAGCAGGTGGGCAATGTGGAGGTGCCACAAAAGGCTTTCTTGGCGGTATTGAAATTGGACTAAAGGGGATGTAGCGTATGAGTGTGGAGCAATACACAACTGCCGCGTATGACTATGGCGACCTAGAGACTGGGGAGGGTGGTAAAATCCTGAAGACGAGAGGTATCGCTAAGGAGCTGGGTAAGGGGGTACCACCTAATAATATCGAGGTGGAGCAACTGGTGCTAGGGGCTCTGATCTTGGAGCGGGATGCCTTTCCTCTCGTGGGAGAGATATTGACGCCGGACTGCTTCTACGATACTAAGAACCGATATATCTTTGAGGCGATACGCGCGTTGGCACTAGAGGAGAAGCCTATTGATGCGCAGACGGTGGTGGAGCAATTGAAACTGATGGATAAGCTATCGGTAACGAATGGCTTGGTCTATGTCGCGGAGCTTGCCTCTTTGGTGAATAGCACGGCGCACTTGGAGTTTCATGCTCGCCTTCTCTTCGATAAGAAGATTCAGCGCGATCTGATCTCATTTGGCAATGATGTGATTGGTAATGCCTTTGACGAGACCATCCCGATCACCGATACAATGCAGGATGCGGAGCAGCAGCTCTTTGAGATTACCCAGGGAACGGATAGTAATGAGGTGGTACCGATAGGGGATATTGTACCGAAGATTATTCAGAAGATGAATGACCTCGCCTCTGGTACTGCCGATGCACATGGTGTCCCCTCAGGTTTCCCCGAGATCGATGAGATTACTTTTGGATGGCATCCTTCGGACCTGGTGATTATTGCAGCACGTCCGGCGATGGGTAAGACCGCATTTGTCCTCTCCATGGCTCGTAACATTGCGGTGGAGCACCAGACACCTGTAGCGATCTTTAGCCTTGAGATGAGTGAAGACCAGCTGGCCAATCGTCTGGTGGTAAATCATACTGAGATTCCTAATGATGATATCAAGCGGGGCAACCTCACGCCACAGCAGATGGCTACGCTACAGCAGAAGATAGGCACGCTAGAGCAATCGCCCCTATACATTGATGACACGGCGGGGTTATCGGTATTTGACCTACGGAGTAAGGCACGCCGATTGGTGCGCCAGAATGGGGTAAAGGTAGTGATTATCGACTACCTACAGCTGATGACGGCGAGTGGCATCAAGAGCAATGCCAATCGTGAGCAGGAGGTAAGTACTGTCTCTCGATCGCTAAAGCAATTGGCCAAAGAGCTAAATATCACTGTGATAGCCCTTTCCCAGCTCAATCGTGGTGTGGAGAATAGGCCTAAAGAAGGAAAGCGGCCTCAGCTCTCCGACCTCCGTGAGTCGGGAGCGATCGAGCAGGATGCCGATATGGTCTGCTTTCTTCACCGACCCGAGTACTACGGCATTATGGAGGATGATAGTGGCCGAAGCATGAAAGGGATGGCAGAGTTTATTATCGCTAAGCACCGTAACGGACGTGTAGATACCGTCTTGCTTCGCTTTATTGATACTATCATCAAGTTTGCCAGTAGCCAAGGGATGCACTTCGCACAAAATGGCACCACATTTGATAGTAAAATGAACCAACCCCCCATCTCGCAAGAAGAAGATCCCCTTGCAAGTGATGCCCCCAATAGTGGCTTCACGATCTAGCACCACATAGAAATATGCCCCGTAGCTGAAACTTTATGAATAATAAAGCCTCTACGGAGAGTGCTAAAGAGAATAGAGATGGAGTAGCTGCGGGGCAATGGTATCGATACCAAAGGAACGAACCGTATCGGCAATCTGCCCCTCACCAATCGGGGGCACACTCCTTACCACCGCACGAGCCATAGCAGCAGTATCGTACGGCTGGATCAGCTGGCCATTGCCACTCTCTGGACGAATAATATCAGGGATACCGCCTACGCCAAAGGCGATAGCTGGCGTACCACAAGCTATCCCCTCCACAAGCGTTTGCCCAAGCGTCTCATACCTAGAAGTAGAGAGGATAGTAGAGGCCTCTCGGTAGAGCTGTACCAGTTGCTCTCCCTCAGCTCGATGGATATGCTGATAGGCGATTGGTATCTGCTCCAGTAGAGACTTATCCTTTATTTGCCCCACCAGAGTGATACTCGACTTGCTAGCCCACTCCTCAGATAGAGCTTTAGCTTGCCGAAGCATCTGCAGTAATAGGTCAGGCCCCTTCACTCGGTCATCAATGCGAGCAGCTACGAGCAAAAGATTGCCTTCACGCTTCCTCACTATCGAGTCGGGGCAAAAGAGCTTCAGGTCAATAGGATTATGTAGCACCGTGATAGGACTCCGCCTAAATAAAGGCGAAGCATCGGCTGCTTTTGCCACCGCATTACTCACTGCCACAAGGTGCATCTGCTCGAGCGGAAGCCTCCTTTTCGCCTGAAAGAGCCGGCTCGAATCATCATCCTTTCGCCTACCTCCCAAGAGCGGACAACTCCCACATCCCTCCATAAATCTTTGGCAAAAAGAGGTCTCCCCACTCGCTTTGATAGTATAAGGGATATGGCAACCGCCCGTAAGTGGCCAAAAGTCGTGAAGCGTCCAAAAGAAGCGCTTTCCTTTGATTGAAAGCAATTCTGACAGCCCTCCAATCGATAGAAACCCTTGCTGTACCCAATGAATATGGATCACCTCGGCCCAAGCCACCCATGGATGGTGGGCAATATCAAGGCCGTAGCGGGCAGTGGAGAAGCGAAAGAGATTCTGGCGACGGTAGCCGATAGCTCGTAGTGTATCAAGGCGCTCAGCTAGGAAACTGACCCGATGCCGCCACCCGAACTCCGAGATAGTGAGCATCCGCACCTCCACTCCTGCCCGCCTCAGTAGTTGCATCGTCCTCTGGCAAGCCACCGCTGCACCGCCCCCACTCCGATAGGTATTGATAAGGAGTATCTTCATCCCTCCACGATCTGAAAGCCGATACCTTCCGCAGCCTCTGCCCACACCCCTATCTCACTTCTAAGGAGCTGGTACTGCGAAGGCTCGTAAGGATAATGGTATTCCCTACGAAGGGTCTCAAATACACTCGAACGCTCTCGAAGCGTACGATCCACCCCTCTGATATCGAAGATTTGTAGAAGTGCTTCCCACAGAGGCTGAGGAGTAGATAGCCGTAGAAGAGGCTTGGCGAGAGGCGTTGGGTAGAGTGGAGCCAAACTATCTAGGCTTAGGCCAAAGTGCTCCAACCCATGCTCGATACAAGTCCTTGCCCCATTGGCCTTTCCCTGAGCTGAGAAGCCCGCGATGTGCGGTGTACCAAGCAAAGTATGCTTTAGCAGTTCTTGAGAGATATGAGGCTCACCCTCCCAGCAGTCGATCACCGTATCCGCGACCTTCCCTTCATCCAACCCTCTAAGCAGTGCAGAGGTATCCGTCACTGGTCCCCGACAAGCATTCATGATGATTGGTTGCCTTTGAAGCTCATCTACCAACGTATCATCCAGTAGATGCACCGTACGATCCCTACCCTCCTTAATGAGTGGCACATGAAAAGCGATGATATCAGCCTCCTCGGCAATCTCCCGGAGCGAGACAAAACCATCCCCTCCCTCGGCTCTAGCTCGTGGCGGGTCATTGAGGAGTACCTTCATTCCTAGTGCACGGGCATTGCGTGCCACCTTTCGCCCCACATTGCCTACACCTACAATCCCTATCACCTTGCCACAAGGGCTCCACCCACACTCCACCGCACGCAGAGCCACAGCTGTAGCGAAGTATTGCGCTACAGCCTCCGCATTGCAGCCTGGGGCATTGTACCAGGTGATACCCGCCTCGTGGCAGAAGTGAGTATCAATATGGTCAAAGCCGATGGTCGCCGATGTGATCAGCTGCACCTTGGAGCCCTCCAGAAGAGCTCTATTGCACTTCGTGGTACTTCGAATTATGAGCCAATCGGCCTCCTTAACAAGCTCGGGAGTAAACTCCTCCGAAGGGCAATAGCTCACCTCGCCCAATTTCTCCGCCACTCCTTTAATATAGGGGACCGAGCACTCTGCTACTATCTTAAGCCGTTTCATCTTGTTTCTTTGCCTCCTCCTCCTTCCTTCCTCCAAAGTTACAAAAATAAATAAGAGTACCCCCACCCTATCGCCATACCTGCAAGCTACCGAGAAAATAGCGTATGATATAGAGTGCTTTGGGGACAATTATAACCACCTGATATTCAAAACCTTGTTTAGGGCACCGGCGAGTTTGTAACTCAATGATGACTGAGTTTGTAACTCCGCATTTACTTAGTTTGTAACTCCTTGATGACCGAGTTTGTAACTCCGCAACAGCTTAGTTGCTAGCTCGTCA
>USJF01000111.1 GCA_900554935.1 uncultured Porphyromonas sp. | reverse complement strand
CCAAGCCATTGCCACAGCAAGGGAGCAAAGGTGTACATTTATCCTTGCCGTTGGAGGAGGATCTGTGATAGATGCCAGTAAAGCAATAGCTATGGGGGTCAAAGCTCCAATGCAATGCTGGGAGATAGTTACAACTCACTACCGAGGTGAGTGCCTTCCACTTGGTACAGTCCTCACTGTGCCCGCGACTGGTTCGGAAATGAATCCAGGAGCCGTCATCTCCAATAGAGCAACACAAGAAAAGTTTGCAATCGTCAGCGAGCATCCGATCTTCTCAATACTCGATCCTACTTATACCTATACCCTAAGTCAGCATCAAGTAGCTTGTGGCATTGCCGATACATTTATGCACACCCTCGAGCAATACCTCACCTTTCCAGGGCAAAGTGGTGTAATGGATAGAATGGCAGAAGGGTTACTTCTCAATATTATAGATATAGCACCTCGCCTTATTCAGGATCACACCGACTATGATACTGCTTGCGAGTATATGCTTTCAGCTACCTTCGGGCTCAATTACTTCCTCGCAATGGGTGTAGAAGAGGATTGGCTCACCCATATGATCGGACACGAGCTCACTGCCCTAGCAGGAGTGACTCACGGAGCTTCACTCATGATGCTTCTCCCCTCTGTAATGCGCGTAATGCTACCAGAAAAGCGAGATAAGATCATCCAAATGGGCATAAGAGTCTTTGGAATTACTGGACTAGATAACGATGCTACCGTTCAAGCTACGATCAAAGCTGTAGAGCAGTTCATCCATAGCCTTGGTCTAGCCAGTTCCATGAGAGAAGGTCAAATTGCCCCAAAAGTAGCAGAGGAAATCATTCACCGCTTCCACCAGCGTGGTACATCATTGGGCACTCAACGCAGTGCCACGCCCGAGAAGATTCAACTTATCATTGAAGACTCAATGAAATAAAAACGATAGCTGTATGAAAAGAGTAAGTCTATTACTTCCACTAAGCTACCTATTCCTTCTGGTACTAGGGCTTGCCTCTTGTGCCAAATCAACGAGCATCAAAGAGCTGTCCGTCTCAGCAGAAGAGCTCACTGCAGATGCCAATGGCAACCCCACTGATCCCAATACGAAAAAACTTAACTTAATCATTAGCTCCCCCGAAGAGTGGCAAGTCAAAAGCGATGCCCCATGGCTCTCCACCAATAGCCAAATGGGAGGCATCAGCCGCACAGTTGTAAGGGTTACCGTAGCTCTCAATCCCACTGGAAAAGAGCGAATAGGTACGCTCACTTTCAGTACTAGCACTCAAAATGTTACTGTAAAGGTGAGGCAACTAGGAGGCGATACCAACATTGAGACTGTCACCTACGAGATACCGGTCATCTTCCACGTATTCTACAATGAGGCAGATAAAAATAATACCGATACCCTTCGTCGAAAATACGTACTTAATAGTGCCGATGCTCAAGCTATCCTAGAGTATATCAACCAACTCTTTGGTGAAAAACCCCAACAAGTGGGCAACGGGGAGTATCGTGGCATCAAAAGAAAATATCAACAAGGGATAGAAGAAGTTTATCATATTCCTCTTGAAACGAGGATACGATTCAAACTAGCAAGTGTAAAGCCAGATGGCACAAGACAAAGCCCGGCTGGTATCAATGCCATTGCAATGGACGAGCGGTCACTTGACCCTAAAGTAGTCATGAGCGACAAAGCTGGTGGTCGTTTCCATGATATAGCATGGCCCATCAAACAGTATATCAATATATACGTATTCCCCTTTACTCGCCACAAAGAGAGGGCAGACCAAGTAGTGATGGGCATCTCTCATATGCCACTCGCCCTCACCTCGGCACCCATCGAAGGACTAAAGCAACTAGGAAGCCAAGAGGAGCAATACATCAAAGAACATGGAGGGCTAGATCAATTCTCTAATTACAACCACTGCATCACGCTCAATTCTGATGGATTTGAGTGGCGTACGTGGAAGGAAACTTTTCTCAGAGCAGACCTAGGAAAGAGCACCCTAGCTCACGAACTAGGGCACTACCTTGGGCTCTTTCACGTATTCTCAGAAGTGGTAGGAAGTGATGGCAATATAACACTTGATAGCTGCCAAGATACCGACTACTGTACCGATACACGGAGTTACAATAGGCAGCAGTATGAAAAAGATAGAGCAGAAATTATCGCTGCCGGCACTACCAGCTTGGTACAAATAAGTGGTCTACTGATGCGAAATGATTGCCAAAGTGGTCGCTTTGAAGCAAGCAACATTATGGACTACGACTTCTGCCATAGTGACGAATGGACTCCCAATCAGATTGAGCGGATGCGACAGGTGCTATACAATACCTACACCACCCCAGGAGTAAAGCTAGCCACGCCTAGAAGCCTACTCAAAGCCTACTCACCTCGCCAGAAAGTAATGGTAGAGGGGACTCCAGTGGTGATTCAATGCTGCACAAAGATTATACGGTAGTTCATAGATGGTGGCTACACTTAGGAAAATATCACTACTCCTCACAATACTCGCCCTCATTGTAGGCTGCGAGTCGAGACAACCCTACGTGGGAGTCATCCTCATTGATACCGATCTCCCCACACTCTACAATGGCAAACTACCTATTGGTGTCACCCTAGACCCTGGAAGCGGAGGCAGAGACCTACTCAATGACAATCTCCTCCTCAACGGAGGATGGGAGCTAGCCTCACCTCTCGAAGGGTGTGGTTACGATCGAAACACTGGAGAGGTAGTCACCCCCAATGGCTCTAGGCTCCCCTATCCTCTTCCTGAGCAACACTTTGGTTGGGAGCTACTAGGGCAAAACATTGGCATCGTTGGTGATAAATCACAGCACCACCTACAAGCCTACGTCACTAGCACCGATAGCTTAGTAGGTATTCGGCAGACCCTAAGAGGAGTAGAGGTTACTCCTGGAGATACTTATCAGCTTACACTCACCGCACAGAGTGCACGCCCAGCCACCATCAACGCTACCCTAGTTGATGCCATGATGCAAAAACTAAGCTCCACCCTCACTCTAAGCCCCACCACTGAGGATGGCACTCTAAAGGGGCTGTTAAAGGTGACCAAAGCAGAGGCTACCCCAACACTTCTTATAGAGTTCAAAACCACCGAAGGGGAGCCCTACCTTGTACAGAGAGATAGCATCAGCTACTGGACTAGCCAAAGCAGTGCTACTATCACCATAGACAATCTCATCCTCCAGAAAGTGGGGTATCAAGAGCAATATGGAGTAGATACCCACCTCTATACCCTACTCTCAAAGCTTCACCCAAGTTTTGTAAGATTTCCATCAGGGAGCACTGCCAATGGCCTTTATCCCGGTAATTATCCACAGCACCTTGATAGCCTTGAGCTAAGCTCTCCACTTTGGACACTCAACCAAAATGAATACACCCACCACTTCCGCTACCCGCAGCTACTACAACTAGCGAAGGCACTTCACAGCACCCCAATTGTGGTGGCCAACTTTGGGTTTACTGATCCTAGCACCATACAAAGAATAGAGGATATCAAGCTTCTACCCCAAAGAATCGATTACATAGAGCAATTACTGGCAATGGCACCACAGCATCAGGTAGCCATACAGCCAGGATTTGCCCTATCGGGCGCCGAGTACGACCGCCGCTTCACCCAACTTATCAGCAAGCTAGATACCATCTACCCCAATCTACAGATCATCAGTGCAGCAGATAGATCGCCCTACAAAGAGTATAGCGACTACCCATTCGACCTTCAATTGCCCCCCATATCCTATAACAACCTCGCCCATATTGACTCCCTCATCATCCAGCACGACCAGCTACTCTATCCCCAGATGGTGAGCGAGGCCACCTTTGATACCGACTACACCTCAGGCTACTTCCTACCACCCCTCGCCCTACGTGCCGCCTTCCTGATCCTCGCCGAGCGACGCACCCCCTACCTCCAGGCACTAGGTCTTACCCCCCTCATCGCCACCGATATAGAGGAGCAATTCCCCATCATAGAGGCAAAAGCAGGCTCCTTCCACCCCACCCTCCTCCACCAATACCTCTGCGACTTCAAGGAGCTTCGTGGCGAAAACCTCTGTCGTTGGGATAGCAAAAACAATCTACAGAGCGACGTTATCACCTCTCTCACTGCAGATAAAGAGAAGAAAGTCTACTATCTCAAAGCAGTCAATGTCACCCGACACCCCTTGCACTACCAGATCAAACTCAAAGGGAAAAATAGCGACTTCTCCTCCGTTGAAATAGTCTCCTACACCTCCACAGAGTCCACTACCAGCCATACGCCAGCAGAATTTACCCACTACGAAAAGAGCGTCACCCAAAAGAGCCTACGTCTTAGTAGCCACTTTCACTACCTCTTTGCCCCATACGAAGTAGTCATATTCAAGTTTTCTTAATGCTATGAGAAGGATACTCCTCCGAATACCATTACTCATAACCCTCCTAACACTCTGCCATAGCCTCACCGCACAGGTAGAAGTAGGTGCTGACCAAATTGAGCAGATACTCACCTATACAGCTGGTAAGCGAGTAGCCCTAACCGTCAATCATACCAGCGTCCTCTCCAATCCACAGCATACCCATCTCGTCGATACACTTCTTGCCAAAGGCGTGCAAGTGACCCAGCTCTTTACCCCTGAGCACGGACTTCGCGGCACTGCCGATGATGGAGCTGCCATCCG
>USJF01000110.1 GCA_900554935.1 uncultured Porphyromonas sp. | reverse complement strand
GAATTATCGCATCCCCTTTGGGCGAATGCACTCCTCTTCCACGTCCATACCTCAACCTTCTGAAAACACGCCACCGATAGGGGCTAAACCGACTATACATCTTCATCAGGACAAAAGTACACAATTTTTGAATTACGGTAACTCAAAAAAAATGAATACCTTTGATGTAGAATCAATATATTATAGATATATGAATAGAATTAAGATAACAGTGATAGCGATACTGCTCGCTATTGGCATTGGAAGTTGCTCTACCGTAGCCATTAGTGGCAGGAATAGAATTGATTTAGTACCTGATGCTCAGGTACTTTCTACTAGCTTTGCGCAATACGCAGAATTTATCTCCAAAGCGCCGAAAAGCAAAGATGCAAAGCAGACCCAACGGGTAATTGAGATAGGTCAGCGCATCGCCAAAACAACGGATACCTATCTAAGAACTATAGGGATGGGGGCCGATGCAGATAACTTCAGATGGGAATTTAACCTTATTGCCGACCGGCAGGTCAATGCTTTCTGCATGCCAGGCGGAAAGATAGTAGTATACGAGGGGATTCTGCCAATCGCCAAGACCGATGGGCAGCTAGCTACAGTTATTTCGCACGAGGTGGCACATGCTGTTGCCAAGCATGCCAATGAGCGTATGAGCCAGCAAATCCTACAACAGTATGGGGCAGGAGCCCTGAGCTTACTTCTCTCGGGGAAGGGAAGGATGACGCAGCAGATGGCTGGGGTTTTGTATAGTGTTGGCACTCAAGCCTTCTTTACCCTACCCTACAGTCGCAAGCACGAATACGAAGCAGATATCATAGGCCTTTACTTAATGGCAATCGCTGGATACGACTACAATGAAGCACTGCAATTTTGGACCAATATGGCTGGAGACAATAAAGGGTCAGCACAGCAATCGGACTTCTGGAGCACACACCCTAATGATGCCAATCGCATTAAGAAAATCCGAGAGGAGCTACCTCGTGTAAAGGCATTTATGGAAGGTAGCAAAAGTACTCCTGTAAAGCCTACCAACCAAAGTACACTCTCTAATGATATCAACAAAGGACGACAAACCCCTCTTAAACTGAGATATTAAAACTGTGCTGGATAAGGCAAGAACCATTATTGAAGCGACCCTCAGCAAGAAGGATAAGATAATAGTAGGGCTAAGCGGTGGAGCTGACTCCATCGCTCTCTCGCACCTTTTGTATTCCCTGGGTTATCAGCTGGTGGTGGTTCATATTAATTTTCACTTAAGAGGCGAAGAGAGTGAGCGAGATGCAATGTTTGTTGAGAATTACATAGCCCAAGAGCTACCTGAAGCTGCGAGTCACTTTGTAGATGTTGATACTTATAGCAAGGCAAAGGACTCTGGAATTTCAATAGAGATGGCTGCGAGGGAACTTCGCTATGAGCTATTCGAGGACCTCCGAAAGGCAGATCAATGTACGTGGATCGCAGTGGGGCATCATGCAAATGATCAGATAGAGACTGCGCTCCTCAACCTATCTAGGGGCACAGGTGGTAAGGGTATGGCAGGCATGCAGGTGGTGACGGGGCTATTATTTAGACCCTTTCTCACCACGTGGCGAAGCGAATTGGAGGCATACCTTTCTGCCCATAATCTTGATTATGTTACCGATAGCAGCAATTTTGATACCACCATTAAGCGCAATTATATACGGCACCAACTACTGCCTAGCTTTGAGCAGCTCAACCCCTCCTTTCCTAGCTCTCTGCTAGAGAGCATAACCCACTTCAGAGAGGAGCAAGAGTACATAGAGCAAGCGACCAAACACTTCACAGCGCTACACTTCAACAATGAGGAGCAGAGCCTTGACCTTCGAAGTGTAGAGGAACCATATCTCCTCAAAAGATACCTCTTTGAATATGGATTTACTCCGACCCAATCTGAGGACCTTATTAATAGCTGGGACAGCCCTAAGACTATTTCATTTACTACTGACCTCGCCTATACTGAAGTTTATCGAGGAAAGCTCTATTTTATTACTCATCTACTTAAGGAGTATCGACCAAAACAAATCATAGAGCACTGGAGTGAGCCACAAGTGGGAACCATCCATTGGAATAGCCACAGCCCCACTACCCTACGCCTTCACAGCAGATACTTAGGGAAAGAAATTACAGTACGTATGGGCCGTAAAGAGGATCGCTTTACCCCTTTTGGTATGAAGTCAGGGAGCAAATCACTCTTTAGGTATTTGGGCGAAAAAGGACTTCCAGAGTATTATCGACCCTTTTGCCCTGTCCTTGAGTGTGATGGCGAGGTGGTTGCGGTTATTCCATTTGAAGTGAGCCACCATGCGAGATACCAAAGTCTTGAGGATTCTATCGGCGTCAGCTTCGAGCCTAGTACAGACAGTCTTGGAGCGATCCTTAGAAATCTAACAAGCAATATGGCAGGAAATAGGTAAGTTTGTAAATCGTTTAGCAAACTGAAGCGAGATACAATAGCAGAAGTAAAAGAATAAAGAGATGTCGGAACAAGCATTATTATCACTGCAAAATATCATTGTGAAGCGAGAGGAGAATATCATCCTCAATGGTGCTTCACTCGTAGTGCAACCGGGGGAGTTCGTCTACCTAATCGGGCGTGTAGGATCAGGAAAGTCAACACTTTTAAAGTCTATCTATGCCGACCTGCCACTTTCCGAAGGAGAAGGGCGATTTGACGACTTCGACCTGAAGCGAATCAAGCGAAAGCAGATCCCCTACCTGAGAAGAGAGTTAGGAATCATATTCCAAGACTTTCAACTGCTTACCGACCGATCCGTGGCCAAGAACCTAGAGTTTGTGCTCAAAGCAACCGGCTGGAAAGATAAGAAGCTAATCCAAAAGCGCATCTCCGAAGTGTTAGAACAAGTTGGGCTAGAGAGCAAAGGCTACAAAATGCCCCACGAACTTTCGGGTGGCGAACAGCAACGCATCGTCATCTCCAGAGCCCTCCTCAATAAGCCCAAGATGATACTGGCAGATGAGCCCACCGGCAATCTCGATCCCACCACTGGGGAGCAGATCATCTCCCTGCTACGCGAAATCGGAGAGGCAGGCACATCTATTCTAATGAGCACACACAACTACGCATTAGTTAAGAAGTTCCCAGCTAGAATAGTGAAAGTAGAGGGAGGAAAGCTGCAAGAGATGCAACTTAAACAGGACTTATAAACAAACTCGCGAGAGATGAATAGCAATTCAACTTCCTTTACAGATCTAATAGTGATGAAGTTCGGAGGCACCTCAGTAGGTTCTGCCGAGCGGATCAAAAATGTGGGCGACCTCATTAGCGGAGAGGAGCGGAAAATAGTGGTACTAAGTGCTATGTCGGGCGTCACTAATATGCTGGTAGAGATTAGCCAACTCTTCAATAATAGCAATACCCAAGGGGCACTCAATAAGATTCAGGAGCTAGAGGAGAAGTACCAAGCAGTGATAAATGAACTCTACGCACAACCCATCCACAAGGAAGAAGCACTCACCTTCGTTGCAGACAAGATGACCTTCCTCAGAAGTTTCAAAGAGGAGTACTTTACCGACTTTGAGGAGCGGCAAATACTAGCCCAAGGCGAAGTCATCTCCGTAGAGATGATGCGGCTCCACCTTGCCGAGCGAGGGATCACAGCGATCAAGCTACCAGCACTGGAGTTTATGGTAACGAACAAACAGGGCGAGCCCGATTTACCAGAAATCCAATCCCGACTTATCGCACTACTCAGCCACTACCCTAAGCAGAGCCTTTTCCTCACCGAAGGTTACATCTGTCGGAATGCCTACCTTGAAATAGACAACCTAAAGCGGGGGGGAAGCGACTATACCGCAGCATTGATAGGTGCGGCTCTTGATGCCAAAGAGATACAGATATGGACCGACATCGATGGGCTACACAATAACGACCCTAGAGTAGTCGACCATACCACTGCAGTGCGTCACCTACACTTCAACGAGGCCGCCGAGCTTGCCTACTTTGGAGCAAAGATACTGCACCCAGCTTGTATCCATCCCGCCAAGATGAGGAATATACCGGTGCGACTACTCAATTCTATGGAACCAAAGGCCAAGGGCACCATCATCTCCAACCGAATTGAAGAGGGATCGCTCAAAGCCGTCGCTGCCAAAGATGGTATCACAGCACTTCGCATCCTGAGCTCTCGAATGCTATTAGCACAAGGATTCATGCGGAAAGTATTTGAGACCTTTGAGCGTTACCAGACGCCTGTAGATATGATCACCACAAGCGAAGTAGCTATCACCCTCACCATAGATAATACCAATCGACTTGAGGAGATTCTGCTAGAACTCCGAAAGATTGCCGATGTCTCTGTAGATGAAGATATGACCATTATCAGCGTTGTAGGCGATATGAATTGGAAGAACGTAGGCTTCGAAAGTCGCGTTATCGAAGCTTTGAGCCAGCTCCCTGTACGTATGATCTCCTATGGTGGCTCCAACTATGGTGTATCAATCTTGATTCGTAACGAAGACAAGGTAGAAGCCCTCAAACTACTAAGTAGGCACCTCTTTAAGGAGGAGGTATAATGAACGCTCAGCTACATAAATGGATTTACGCCACACGCCCCCACACCCTTGGAGCCTCCATCTCACCTATGCTCCTTTTATTGGGAGCCATAGTACGCGATGGAGTGATGCAATGGGGCTACTATCTACTCTGCCTACTCGTAG
>USJF01000109.1 GCA_900554935.1 uncultured Porphyromonas sp. | reverse complement strand
CTTGCCAATACCACTCACAAGGTCAATTATCAGCAAGATGTCAATAACCCCGGTAGGACAGCCTACGAAGTCTACTTCGCCCTCTATCAGCAGATGATAGGCGAGAATGATAGGGCACAGTACCAAGAGCTCTTCAAGCCCGACTTCTTCGACCTGGTCATCGTCGATGAGTGCCATAGAGGCAGCGCTCGTGATGATAGCTCTTGGAAAAAGATTCTCGAATACTTCCAAGGGGCAGCACAACTCGGTATGACCGCTACCCCCAAAGAGACTCAGTACCAATCCTCCATCACCTACTTTGGCGAGCCGATCTATACCTATAGCCTCAAAGAGGGCATCGATGATGGCTTTCTCGCCCCCTTCAAAGTGATCAACGTCACCACCAACATCGGCTCCGAGTGGCGACCCACCAAAGGCCAGCTTGATATCCACGGAAATGAGATAGAGGACCGAATCTACAATAATACCGACTACGATTATAATATCGTACTCGAGGATCGTATTCGCGAGGTAGCTAAGGAGATCACCACCTACTTGATGAATACCGACCGCATGAGCAAAACCATTGTTTTCTGTGCCGATGAAGAGCATGCCGAGCGTATGCGTGTGGCTCTGGTCAATGCCAATTCCGATATGTGCCAGAAGTACTCCGATTACGTGGTTCGTATCACAGGTAGCGACCCTTATGGCAAAGAGAAGCTAGACTACTTTATCTCCGTTACCGCCCCAACACCCGTCATCGCCACCACTAGCAAGTTGCTCAGCACTGGCGTCGATTGCAAGATGGTCAAGCTAATTGTGCTCGACCAAAATATCAGCTCCATGACCGAGTTTAAGCAGATAGTAGGGCGTGGTACACGTATTCGTGAGAAAGATGGCAAGACCCACTTCGTCATAATGGACTTCCGCAATGTCACCCAGCTCTTTGCCGATCCCGATTGAGATGGTCCGCTAGAGGTGCAGGAGGGCTACGACCCTAAGAAGCCAAAAAGCTATACAACCCCACAAGGTGGTGGCGGAGGCGTTAGTGAGCCCAATCCTCCCAAGATCAAACCGATAGTCGATAGAGCAGGTTGCCCGGTGCAGAATAAAGTGGTTTCTGTCTATGATACCAATGGCAAATTGTTACGCACCGAGAGCATCACAGATTACACACGGCGTAATATCTCCGCTACCTATGCCACGCTGGGCGACTTCATCACCAAGTGGAATAATTCAGAGAATAAAGCCGAATTCGCCCAACTCTTACAGACCTACGGCATCGACCTAGAGGCACTCAAGGAAGAGAAAGGAATGGCCGATGTAGACGACTTCGACTTCATCTGCTACATAGCCTATGGTCAAAAGCCACTCACACGTAGAGAGCGGGCAGAGGCGGTGAAGAAGAGAGATATATTCAATCGATACGGAGCCCAAGCACGGCAGGTACTCGAGGAGCTACTAGATAAGTATACCACGGGGGGTATCTCTCAATTGGAGAATCCCCTTGTACTGCAGCTAGAGCCCTTTACCCAAATGGGATCCCCTCGCAAGATAGCCGAGTACTTTGGTGGGCGGGATCAATACTACTCAGCCGTTAACGAGCTAGGACACCTGATTTACAATTTCAACCAAGAATAAATGGCACTCACTAATTTTGTTAAGAGCATCCGAAACATTATGCGCAACGACGCCGGCATCAATGGTGATGCACAGCGTATCGAGCAGATGTCTTGGATGCTTTTTCTTAAGGTCTACGACGAGAAGGAAAAGGATTGGGAATTCAATGAAAGGGAGTACCGCTCCTTTATCCCCGCCGATTGTCGTTGGCAAGCGTGGGCAAAAGACGACCACGATGGGCACGCCCTCACCGCAGAGCCGCTACTAGACTTCGTCAATAACACCCTTTTCCCCACCCTCAAGGGGCTAACGGTCACCCCCGAGACACCAATGCGGAGTGCCATCGTCCCCATCACCTTCCTAAATGCCAATCAATACATGAAGGATGGCGTGCTACTACGGCAGGTGATCAACGTAATCGATAACCTCGACCTCAGTAGCTACGAAGAGAGCCACGCCTTTGGCGAGATCTACGAGAGCATCCTCAAGGAGATACAGTCCGCCGGCTCCGCGGGTGAGTTTTATACCCCACGCGCCCTCACCGACTTTATGGCCGAGATGATCCGGCCCAAGGTAGGCGAAAAGATGGCCGACTTCGCCTGCGGTACCGGTGGGTTCCTCACCAGTTGGCTCAAAGCCCTCAATAAAGAGGTGACCACTGCCGAGGATAGAGCCCACTACGCCCACTCGGTCTTTGGGATAGAGAAGAAGCAATTCCCCTACATCCTCTGCGTCACCAATATGCTCCTGCACAATATCGACGCCCCAGCCATCATGCACGATAACGCCCTCATCAAGGATGTACTCAATTATACAGACGAAGACAAGTTTGATGTCATCCTGATGAATCCTCCCTACGGAGGCAATGAGAAGTCCGACGTCAAGCAGCACTTCCCCTCCGACCTCGCATCGAGCGAAACAGCCGATCTCTTTATGGTGCTGATTATGTACCGACTTGCCAAGGGTGGGCGAGCAGCAGTCATTGTGCCAGATGGCTTTCTGTTCGGTGCTGATAATGCCAAGCTCGCTATCAAGGAGAAGCTCCTCCGGGAGTTCAACCTCCATACCATCATCCGTCTCCCGGGAAGTATCTTTGCACCCTATACTGGTATCGCTACCAATATCCTCTTTTTCAATAACGAAGTGGCGGAGGGTGCCGAGACCGGCTTTAGCACCAAGGAGACCTGGTTCTACCGAATGGATATGCCAGAGGGTTATAAAAACTTCTCCAAGACCAATCCGATGCTCACACAGCATACCGACCCTATCAAAGCGTGGTGGCACGACCGCCAAGAGATCATACCTCTGGAGCAAAAAGATGAGAAGTCTCGCCGATTTACGGCACAGCAGTTGGTGGAGCTCAATTGCAATTTCGACCTTTGCAAGTTCCCCAATGAGGAGGAGGAGGTGTTGCCTCCAGCCGACTTGCTTCGCTACTATTTCGATAAGCGAACTGCTCTTGACCGCCAGATCGATAGAACCCTCGCAGAGATAGAGCAGCTACTGGGGCTCGAATTAGATGCCAATAATGATAACCCAACGGAGTAACTATGACTGGTCAACAACTCAAAAATAGCATTCTCCAATGGGCGATCCAAGGGAAGCTGGTACCACAAGACCCAACCGACGAGCCTGCCTCCAAACTACTGGAGCGAATACGCACTGAGAAAGCACAACTCATCAAGGAGGGTAAGCTCAAGAAAGGTCAACCTACCTCCCATATCTACCGCGACGACGAAGGCTCCTACTACGAGAAAGTCGGCTCTAAAGAGCCCGTCTGCATCAACCACGAAATCCCCTTCGACCTCCCCTCTGGCTGGGAGTGGTGCAGGCTAGGCTCTTTGGTGGATTTTAGTATAAATCAATCTGTTAAGGCGGATGAGATATCCAAGGACGCTTGGTTGCTTGATTTGGAAGATATTGA
This sequence comes from uncultured Porphyromonas sp., assembly GCA_900554935.1. Taxonomy (GTDB): domain Bacteria; phylum Bacteroidota; class Bacteroidia; order Bacteroidales; family Porphyromonadaceae; genus Porphyromonas_A. Next base: position 1,169 of record USJF01000109.1, on the reverse strand, counting down.
AAAGAATACAGGAGCACTACTCCAACGTAAAAGGATGGGAAGTACAACTTCTATAAGCAACAAACATAGATTTATAGAAGGGAATGTGCTTTATAGTAAGTTGAGACCATATCTTAATAAAGTTATTATTGCTGATGAGGATGGATATTGTACCTCTGAAATATTATGCCTAGACTTTGGTCTTGTATTCAATAAATATGCACAAGTTTTTTTAATGAGCCCATTGTTTGTTGAATATGCAATGAGTTGTGCCTATGGTGTCAAAATGCCTAGACTAGGAAGTAAACACGGTAATAACGCTTTATTCGCATTGCCACCATTGGAGGAGCAAAAGCGGATAGTGGCTAGGATTGAGGAGCTGATGCCACTGGTGGAGCAATACGATAAGGCGCATAGCGAATTGACTCGGCTAAACGACCAGTTGCCCGAACAGCTCAAGAAGTCTATCCTACAAGAAGCCATCCAAGGGAAGCTGGTACCGCAAGACCCAACCGCCGAGCCTGCCTCCGTGCTACTGGAGCGGATACGCACCGAGAAAGCACAGCTCATCAAGGAGGGCAAGATCAAGAAAGGTCAACCTACCTCCCATATCTACCGCGACGACGAAGGCTCCTACTACGAGAAAGTCGGCTCCAAGGACCCCGTCTGCATCAACCACGAGATCCCCTTCGATCTCCCCTCCGGCTGGGAGTGGTGCCGACTATCTGATATCGTTATATTAAATCCAAAGAATGACGTTCCTGATGATACCGTTGCGGCATTTATTCCGATGGCTGATATTGAGGCAACTTACCTTTCGGATTTTACATTTTCAGAAAGAAAGTGGAGTGAAATAAAGTCGGGATTTACTCATTTTGCAGATGGTGACGTGGCTTTCGCAAAGATTAGCCCTTGCTTTCAAAATAGAAAATCAATGATCCTTGAAGGACTTCCAAATGGTATAGGTGCAGGTACTACTGAATTGAGGGTGCTTCGAACGATCCATAATACCTTGTCGAAAAAATATCTTCTTTTCTTTTTGAAGAGCCCATATTTCGTTGAGGAAGCAGTACTAAAAGGTACTGCGAACCAACAGCGAATAGTATCTGGCTATTTGGAGAATAAACTTTTTCCTTTGCCACCATTGGAGGAGCAAAAGCGGATAGTGGCTAGGATTGAGGAGCTGATGC
>USJF01000108.1 GCA_900554935.1 uncultured Porphyromonas sp. | reverse complement strand
AGAGCATCTGCCTTACAAGCAGAGGGTCGAAGGTTCGAATCCTTCAGGGTCCACTTTTATTAATGTTTGTCATATCGTCGGATCCTTAGCTCAGTTGGTTTAGAGCATCTGCCTTACAAGCAGAGGGTCGAAGGTTCGAATCCTTCAGGGTCCACTCATAATGATCGTTTTTTCCACTGTACTTACTATTGGGAGTACAGTGGTTTTTTATGCTCTATCCAGCAAAAAAACACATCCCAAAATGTAGTTAATCTCATTTATTTTTGGTTAATTTGTAATAGCTGATGCCTAAACCAGCTAATTTGATCAAAGAACAACAAACAATTTCAAACAACAACTATGAGAAAAAGAGCAAAGCTATGGCTACGAGTAGCACCCATTATGCTACTTCTGCTACAACTAACCGCATGTAAATCATCGGATAACGAACTAGATGATGAAGCACTGCAAGTAAGTCTAACCAACGTGGTATTCAACAAAGATGGCGGACAAGAGGTCCTCTCTATCACAGGGACTAAGGTATGGAACTATATCTCCAATGTAGGAGAAAATGATTGGCTCACACCAACAAAGGACAACGACAAACTCACCCTCACAGCTACTGCCAACCCTCATGGCAAAGCACGTAGTGCGGAGATTATCATTTCCAGTCGTGCTGGGGTACAAAAGGTCTATGTAACTCAATCTGCAAGTGACCTACTCTTTAGTTTTTCGGAGAGTGAATTGGTTTTCTCACACAGAGCTAGCGAGAAGATAGTACAGATAGCCACTAATAGCGATGACTGGCACTTTGAACCCATAGATGAAGAGGCTAAAGAATGGCTCTCAGTAGTAGGTGGCGATGGTGCTAAAACACTTATCATCAAGGTAACTGCTAATAAGGAGTATGAGAGCAGGGCTACAACACTAATTGCCAAAGCACAAAACGGTGAGCAGACAGGCCTACATATCACTCAAAAAGGCGTGGCAAAGTACCTGCTTCCATTTGAGCCTAGCAGTCGTAGCCATACCGATGTAGAGCTTATTAGCTTTGAGCAGGAGCGTGGATCTATCCTACAAGGCTACCAAGCAGGAAAGTATGATAATTTCCAGAAAGAGGAGGTCCCAACAGTAATGCAATTCCTCACCACCAGTGACTATATGCCAATGATTGCCTACTTACGCAACCTAGACGAGCTAAAGTACACTGTAGCTCAGTCTATCCTACGCATTAATGATGATGCTACACAAGAAGAGCTTAAAGAGTATGAGGCTTTCCTAAAAGAAAATGGCTATGTAAAGAACGAGAAAGCTAGTGAGGACCTTGTACTTGTTTACAATAATAAAGACAAAGCAATCGACGCCAAGATAGAAATCAAGCAGGGCATGGCTGTTGTGGCCTTCTTCCCCTATTATCCACAGACGAAGGAGTATCCTACCTTCCCAGCATTGCCAGAGGGCAAGGATAATTGGCTAGATCATCTCTCCAATACTCAGTTCAAAGCTGAAGATATAATCCGACTAGAGGGTGAAGCTGGATCTAAGACGACATTTGTCAAGAAAGATGATGCCACTCAGCTCTACAAGACTATCGGCTATGAATGTGCGAAGAGCGACAACCAATACGATCCAATAAATCGTACCTACTGGTTCTACACTAAAGCGCCTAAAAACTCTACCGACGAATATATCCAAACCGTTTCGGAGCAAGCTATGTACTTCTCCAACGTAAGTTGGGGTATACGTGAGGAAGGACGTCGCTTCATCATTACTAATGAGCTGGAAAAACTGATACTCGATGCCGGCTACCAATTTGATGGCAAAGACAAAGATTCACAAGCCTACTTCTACTGGAAATCTGTCAGCAAGACTCAGGATCGGGTTATCTATGTGCAAAGAGTACACTTCAATGATGTAAATAACGATAAGCCTGCACTGATGATTGGCTACTTTACGATATTTAATGCACCTCAAGCGACAGCAACAGCTGCACGAGAGGAGCAGAGAGCAATACTCGCAGTTAAGAAGGGCGACTTCAAGGCTCTTGACTACCTACATACCAGCCCACGCATACGTATGTATAAGGCACTTAAAAGCCAGAGCAATAGGAAGTAATTCTATTTAGGAGAAAGACTATGAGACAATACTTAAAATACATAATAGGACTCCTAATCGTAGGAGTGGCCCTAGCTTCCTGCCAACAGGAGGAGCCCTCAGAGGCAGACTTCGGAAGTATAGAGCTCACTCACTCCGATCTCTCATTCGACCGTACTGCCTCTTCACAGGAGGTAGGAGTAAAGGTTTGCAACCGTTGTGGCAAGGCTATGGATTGGGACTATACCTTGACCCCACAGGTGGAGTGGCTTAAGGTTACCCAATCTAGCGACAAACTAACTATTGAGACGAAAGAGAACCTCAGCAGTAAAGAACGACACGCCACCGTAGCTATCATGGCAAATGGCTTGGTGCGTCGTATCACCATAGCTCAGAAGGGTACTGACCTACAGATGAATCTCGCCCAACTCAGTGATGACAAACTACAGCTCCCCAATAAGGGTGGCGATAAGTATATCCAGATAATAGGTGGCGATATCGACTGGAACCAGATTACGACTTCTGCAGAGTGGGTCACAGTAGTGCCACTACAAGAAAGTCACTCAATCAAGATAGTTACTGCACACAATCACAGCACCGAACCACGGCAGGCAACCGTGACGGTAAAGAAACCAGATGCATCGGAGGTCAGGATTACGGTGGTGCAGGCTGGGCAAATGAAGTACTTTGTCCCATACCAAGAAGAGCATAGGCACATGATCTACAAGGATATCATTGCTTATGAGGAGGCTAGAGGATTCAAGGCTGTACAGATACAGTTTGGCGACGACGATTATGGCACGCCCGATGCTCTGCTATTCGAGACTTCTAGCCCAACGCTACCGGAGATCAACTACTTCCATAGACTAGGCTCCGACTTTGTATATGACCAAGTGTTGATCCGCCTCCCCAATCCAGATGAGTTTAGAGAGGGTGGTGGCTATCTCAATTATCTGAAGGAGCTAGGGTACAAGGAGCGCTACAATAGCAAGCCCGATTCACCCAAGCTACTCAGCCCTGATGGGTTTCTTGTGGCTTCACTTTTCTTCGAGAAGAGATATGGAGAGTACTACGTACAATTTAACCCACAATATCTACCAGATAAGCCACACCCAACATTTGATAAGCTACCAGTCTACACCGATGAAATTAAGAAAAGGATCTACGATCCAAGCGTGAAGTACAAGGATATTGACGCATGGGAGAAGTCGCTAGGGAGCAAAGTGCTTTTGGCACTACCTATAGGGAAGAACGATCCTAAGCACCCAGACGAAATGTGGGCGGCCATCTATCAAACCAATCAGGAGAGTGATGTGAATAAGCAAGAGTTCCGTTTCTATGAGTTCCACCTCTCTATATTAAGTGCGACACCAGAGGAGCTACAGAGTGTAAATGTATTACGCCTCTGCTACAACGACTTTGAGCGCGTACTATTCATCACATCTCCTGGTAAGTTTAGGACTACCCCAGAGTTTGAGGCATTGGCCGAGAGCGAGGGTTTCATATTCTACGGAATGAATATGGATGGCGTCAACTTCGTCAATAAGGAGAAGGGACAGAAGATGGTGGTAATGATGTACATGAGCCCAGAGATTTTTGGCTCCAAAATAACCGCTACCATAAGGTACGAAAAGCTTCCTCAAGAGAGTGGCACTAATGCTACAGGCACCAATAGCCTGAATGAGTCCCAAGAGACACTAAGTAGCGTGCCAGCTCGTAGCTACAATACAAGAAACCTTTTTAATAGTAATTACAGATGAAACAACATAATAAAACCATCTACTTTTATCTCTCAACACTAATGGGTGCCTCGCTCCTATTGGGTGGTTGCCAGCAAGACCTCCTTCAGAGAGGAGAGGAGCCAGAGAGGGCAAAGGTAGAGCAAAGAAGTGAAAGGAGCGAATTAGACCACTCCATACTATCAGGCCAAGTGGTGGTAAAGCTGAAGCCCTCCGACTTACAGCGTCTTCGTGCAGAGGGCAATACCTCCTTACGAAGTGCCTCCTCGGAAGTACAGTCGAGCCTAAGCAAAATCGGAGCAATAGCTATGGAGCCTCTATTTACCGACTATCCAGAGTTTCGGGAGCGCCGTCACGAGGCAGGACTAGATCGCTGGATGATTGTCACCTTTGATGGTAAGCTCACTTCAAGAGAGGCACGACAGATACTTGGTGATACCGAAACCTTTGAGTACGTAGAGTTCAAGTATGCCATGGCTCAGCCAGAATCTAAGGCTACACCTATTTCGAAGGAGATGATAGCGTCCACTCGCGCCACTACGTCGAGTGACTTTAATGACCCATACCTTTCAGGGCAATGGCACTATTTCAATATCGGCAGTAGCAATATGCCCCGAGCCATCGCTGGAGCAGATATCAACTTAAAAGAAGCTTGGCAGGTGGAGAGTGGCCGTCGAGAAGTCGTAGTCTGCGTAGTAGATGCAGGTATTGACTATCAGCACGAGGATCTCGTTGGAAAAGTAGACCTCGACCGAAGCTACTCTTTTGTCATTGACAAAAAGACCAAGGAGCCCAAGGGCAAAGGCCAAATTGAAAGTAAAAGCTCAGATCACGGCACCCACGTAGCTGGCACCATCGCTGCCATCAATAATAATGGCATCGGCGTCGCCGGTATTGCAGGAGGTAATGGTGAAAAAGGATCAGGCGTGACCCTTATCAATGCACAGGTTTTTGGATTCAAAGGAGTAACCTCTTGCCAAGTTTACCATGAAGAAAGTTTTCTTAGCTTTGGGTTTATCGA
>USJF01000107.1 GCA_900554935.1 uncultured Porphyromonas sp. | reverse complement strand
ACCGGATGAGCCAATGATTACCGGAATACCTGCCTCAATAGCAGCAGGAATCATTATCTCTAGATCGCGCTTTACAGAGTTGCGATCTGTAAAAGAAATGCCAGCACCAAGATAGTATGGTCCTGGGTCGGTTGACCCTGCATCTACAGCAATCACATCTGGCTTGCGCTTCATACCTTCTTGGAAAGACTCCAATGGGAAGCCATAACCAAGGATGGCAGTTGGGGATAATACTCTAATCTCTTCCATTTTCTTTATCTCACTTAGATGATGTCCTTAAGGGCAATAATTCTACTCATCTCATTGTACACAAGCATGTAGCCTTCATCTACACCCATACCAGGCTTAGCTAGCATTTGGTCTGGAGAGGTAGCCATTGCTATGTGTGCACAGATCTCTGCAGAGCGGTTAGTCTCGTTACAAGTACCACCGAGATAGGCTCCCATACCGTGTTGCTGGCAGTAAAGAACAGCTTCGATAGCATTATTGATGCCGCCAAGGTCTGGAGTCTTGATCTGTGCCATATGACCAGCTTTCTCCTTAGAGAAGTCGATGATATCCTCAAGGGTATTACACCACTCATCAGCAACTATCTCTGCGCTACTTCCCATCTCGTCCATATAACGACGAATATCATGAAGAGCTTTGATCTGAGCCTGCTTTTCCTCTACATCTACTGGGCCTTCAATACGAAGGTGGAAAGGCTTAGCAACCTCTGCCAATTCTGTAATATACTCTGCAATCTTCTTGTAGTCATTATTGAATACTACGCCAAGGGTACCATATACATCAATATGGAAGATAGGATTGTAACTTTCGCACGTGCGCTTCTCTAGGACCCTATTGCGTAGCCACTCTACATAGGCACGTAGCTTCTCACCCTTTAGACCAGTCTTTTGCTCTACGTGATTGAATAATGCGTGAGGAAGTACCTCTGCACCCTTCATAATCATCTTATCTGCATTGACGTAGCGATCGTCACCCGATTGAGTAAAGATCGGAATCATCTTGTCGGAGATTTTGGTATTGTACTCCTTAGCGATTACCTGTGCCATCAACTTGTGCTGACTCTTAGCTACTGCATCAAGACATGCCTGAGTTACTCCATAGCGGATAGCGGTGTGGAAAGGTTTGCCAGTTTCAGGGCGGATAAACTTATCTACTCTATCTGCCATTTCACGGAAAGTGGTAATTTCCTTGCCCTCGTACATTGGAGCAATCTCCTTGAGGATAACGGGGATAAAGTTCTTAGCTAGGAATAGAGGGTCACGACCTCCTGCACCAGAATACTGAACTGCAGCGCAGTCTCCATGAGCTATCTGACCATCCTCAAGAATGAAAAGAACGGAGATGGACTCACCTGCCTGACGCACACTAGTAAAGCCCTCTGTTACAACTTCTCCCGAGTAAAAAGCACCGTCGCTTACAGCACCTCTCTTGATCGCACGCTGGTCATCGAAGTAAAAACCCGTCTTACCAGCTGCACAGACTACCTTTTTGATTTTCATAATTGTAGTATATATAGTTAAATGTATTGTTTGTATTCTCTATCACTGCTTGCGACCTACAAGGAAACCCTTGCTAATCGCATAAACATCGTCAATCACCATCTGGAAGCTTACGGTGCGATTTTCGCTCTTAGCTCGCTCTTCTAGTTTCTCACGGTGAAAGTTGAGGATATCCTGGCTTAGTGGAAGGTTGCCAGAATCCATGATACGGACTGCACCGTGATTGTCACGTGCCGGCATTACCTTACCTGCATTATACTTACTTGGTGCAAATGGAATATCTAGCACACCCGACTCAAAAGAAGCAATTACACCTTGGGCGAGGTCACCATTCCCTAGTTCAAATACCTTATCCAATATCTGATTTACCTCTGTCTCAATGATCTCAGCCTCGGCAACAACTGCTGGTATATTTGTGAAGTCCTGATCTCTTAGCATCGAAATCACCTGTTTCGTAGCACGAAGACCTGCTGCATTTGCCTCCATAGTAGGTACGCCCATTGCCTCGTGTGGAGTCTTTACAATTACCTTAGTAGCCTTGGCAAGTGCTGCAGCTGCTGAACCCCAAGAGATGACGCCGAAAGCCTTAGCCTCGTCTTGAGGAAATCCACCCATCCATTGATGGAATACAGTAGTTACCTTGGCATCGCCAAATCCATACTTGGCTAGATACTCATTGGTTTGCTTCTTAAGAGCTCGGATTGCAGCCACATCCTGAATAAGGTTGCCACATTGCCCATAACCTACTGTAAGGTCCTTAACGCCTTGGGTGGCAGCTAGAAGTGCCTCAATAATAGCCACTGAATTGGAGATACAAGGTGGAATCAATGTGCCGGTAAGTGGTCCAAATGGCTCACGGTTGATATCAACTCCAGCTTCGGCATACATGCCACAAAGCCTATCCGTATACTGCCAATAACGAATGGTCTTAGCAAGTGAGTGATCCTTGGAGTAGGGGATATTATAGGAAATACCACCACCCTCATAAGAGGTAAATCCACCTGCGATAGATATCTCCGTCAGTAGTCGGGCATCTGGCGTACCATGCCTTACTTGCACTGGACTCTTAAGTGAGGAGGTTACTGTACGGCAAATATCCACTCCATAGTTAACGATTGGAAAGCCATTGAGCATTGAGCGCCCACTCTCCTTACTCTTTTCAATACCTACCTGAGCTTCGTTATATCTATTCAGACGTGTATAACTATCTACTGTAGATGGAAGTAGGTCTGCTTCACCCTCTCTTTCTAGGAATTGTAGAAGCTTTATGTGCTCATCATAAAGTGCTACGCCAGCTCTAGGTTGGATCAATGTCACGCCAGCTTTGTCGGCTTTTTGTAGTTTCTCATCAAAGCGCTGTGACTTAGGAATCTTTTTCTGATACTCTACTGCCTCTTCAAAATTGACGTGTGCACCAGTAGGCCATTGCTGTAAGACCTCTTCTCTCTCTTTTTGAAATTCTGCATCGCTTATGCGGACGTTACGGATTTCCATGCTATTAATTTACTTATATATAAGTGTGGGTTGTTAATTGTCTTAATACTATAAAGGTTGAGGATGCTTATATGTGTTTATCTTATCAATTTACCACAACCAACTCTTTCTTCATGATTTGGAGCGCCACGTCTGGCAACTCTTGGCTTAGTAGCCCCATTGATGCCATGATGTAGGTCTTATCAATCATGAACTTAGCCTCCTTTGGTCGAGCTGACTCAAAGTGTGCGGGGTCGTATTGTGCTCCACTAAGGACAAATGCTGGGTCATCACTGTGGATAATCGCACCACCGATACCCAGTACATTTTCAACCTTCGTAAGGTCTTTTCCATCAATTGTATAAAGCTGCCCCATGGGAGTATATACAGACTTCATGTGCCCTACATGTCGATCAATGGCTATTGAGACCGCCCCTTTTGCTAAAGCTTTCTCCATCTTAGACTCCTTTTCGTTTGCAGCTCTAGTAGAGGGCATGGCTACACAAGTATTGACCCATTCTTGTAGATCCTCTGCGGTGAGATTTAGTTCAGCACCTACGTCATGAAGGTCAAGCTCCTCGGCAAGTGATGAAAGACTGTATCGCATACCTAGGTCTCCTTCAACAGTGCGCTTATTATGAGGCTCAGGAAGTCCCCTTTGTACGATGTTGGCAGATTGAGGCTCCCCATTAGCAATAGAGTAGACGTCGGTGGTCGCTCCACCCAAGTCTACCGCCAATAACTCACCTATTCCCTTTTCATTTCGAGTCCCCATACTAAGTAGTTCACAAGCTCTTAATACAGCTAGTGGAGTAGGGATGATCTCATTATTAGCAATCGCTTGAGCTTGGTGCAAACCTTTTGCATCAATGATCTGATCAATGAATAGCTGCATAATACACTCTTTAGCTGGAATCACATTGAGTGTATTGAAGTCAGGCATCACGTTGTCGGTAATAACATGAGGTCTTCCTGCTTCAGTCAGTATCTGATCTACCTCCTCAGAAGCATTTTTATTGCCAGCTACTACGATAGTAAAATTGCCCTTGACTGTTGATAGCCTTTTGGCGTTATTGATAACAGTCTCTCTATTGCCTCCATCCGTTCCACCACAAAGAAGAATTAAGTCTGGAGCAATCTTCTCTATCTCCTCTGCCTCTTTGAGGCTGATTTCAAAAGAATAAGTTTTGACTACTTTTGCACCAGCACTGCTTGCCGCCGTTCGGGCTGCTTTGGCCGTCAATTCTGGCACCAATCCCGATGCAATCATCTTTAGCCCACCAGCAGCACTGCTACAGCACAAAAAACGGTCGTATTCCCAAGGTGAACCTAGTTTGCTTGCAAGATCATTAAGGGCATTTGAGAGCCCCTCCATTACATCTGTTTCGATAGTAGTAAAGGCAGCACCTGTAGCTATTATCTCGCACTTCTCTGTCTCAATAGCTGTTACTTTGGTGTATGTGCTTCCAAAGTCAGCGGTAAGGTACTTCATCTTTCGTCAGATATTGTTTAGTCGTTAGTGTTATGCTAATGCATAGTGACATTAAAGCGAGAAGTACTAAAGGCCGAAGATCTTGTGAAGGTCTGCTATAGTTGTTTCTATTGGGGTATTTGGTGGATAGACGCAGTCGAAGCCCATTTTTTTGAAACGAGCCTCCACGTCTTTAAATTCCTGCTTACCTACTACTAGGTTTCCTCCTGCTAATAGAGGAATGTTCTTTAGCCCTGCCTCGTCGCACTTCTCTCTAAGACCTTGGCAATCAATCTCTCCATGTCCGTAGAGCGAAGAGACGAGTATTGCATCAGCATTTGTCTCTATTGCTGCATTAATAAATTCACTTTGAGAAACCATCACACCAAGGTTGACCAC
>USJF01000106.1 GCA_900554935.1 uncultured Porphyromonas sp. | reverse complement strand
AAGATATACCACAATATCCCAAGCGGTATAAAGTTCAAGTGTCGTTTTATGCGTTTTTAATACGCTATATATATATTTATATATATCTTTGTTAAAAGCATTAGAGACATCCCATTAGGGCGATAATTTAATATACTAAAAATCAAAGGCATGAAAAGTAAACTTACTCTACTTCTCACCCTATGCTTATTATCCATAGGGACAGTGTTTGGCCAGACCATCACTGTGAAAGGTATTGTCCTTGACGAAAGAAATGAAGCGGTCATTGGTGCCACCATTCGTCTGAAAGACAATCCTACAGTCGGAACGACTACAGGCATAGACGGTGATTTCTCAATTAAAGCCAAAAAAGGCGAGCTCCTTGTGGTTAGCTACGTTGGCTACAAAACGCAGGAGCTTCCAGCAGATAAGCAACTGACGATCCGCTTGGCACCAGATACAGAGGTACTTGATGAGGTCGTAGTAGTTGCCTATGGTACCACCACCAAAAAGGCATTCACAGGATCTGCCACGAGTGTAAGCTCTGAAAAGATGGAGATGCGCCCCATTTCCAATGCATCTCAAGCTCTAGCTGGAGCCTCCTCTGGAGTGCAGACAACGGTTGCCAGTGGAGCACCAGGAGCGGGAGTAAGTATACGTATCCGTGGATTTGGGTCGATGAATGCCTCTTCATCACCTTTGATTATTGTAGATGGCTCTCCTTACAATGGTAGCATCTCCGATATCAATCCTAGCGATATTGATAGTTTCACGGTGCTTAAAGATGCCGCCTCCACCTCCATCTACGGTTCTTCGGCAGGTAATGGCGTCATTATGATTACCACCAAGGCTGGAAAGGCAAAATTAGGTGACAAGAGACCAACCATCCAATTTACTACCACAATCGGAACTAGTAAAAGAGGAGTGCCAGAGTATGATCTAGTAAAGGCACAAGACTATTACCCCGTGATGTGGGAGCAACTACGAAATGGATACATGTACCGTACCAAAAAACCACTATCACGCGAAGAGGCTGGTGCTATGGCCTCTAAGGAAGTGGGTAAGCTACTTGTTTACAATCCCTATAAGGGTGTCCCAATCGACAAGATCGTCCTGCCCGATGGCCGGCTCAATCCTGATGCGGGCCCTATCATGTGGCCGGATGACTTGGATTGGGAGGACGCGGTTACTAGGTCGGCTCTACGCCAGGACTATAATATCTCCTACAACTACAAAGGTGAGTACGCAGATGCTTACGCCTCTATCGGCTACCTTAAGGATAATGGCTATACCATCAAATCCGATTTTGAGCGAATTAGTGCTCGTGTAAATGCCAATTTCTCCCCAACTAAATGGTTGAAGTCGGGTGTCAATATCTCGCTTTTCCGCACCAATTCCAACTACATTGGTCAAGGTAATACGAGCTACAATAACCCCTTCTTTTTTACTCGCAAAATAGGTCCTATCTATCCTATCCACTTGCACGATCCAAAGACGGGCGAATTGATATTGGATGAAAATGGCAATAAGATCTTTGATTACGACCAAAGACGTGGATCGAAGGGAATGACTGGTAGGCACATCCTGGCGGAGCTCCTATATAATTCGCAAGAGCAGAGGCGTGATGGTACCAATAGTCGTGCTTATATCACAGTTACACCAGTCGAAGGGCTGAGCTTTACTACCAATCTCTCTTATGACAATACCAATGGACTAAGTTCTGAGTATAAAAATCGCAAATTGGGCGATGCAGTTGATAAAGGCTCACTCAAAAGGAGTACTTACAAAACTGGTACCATCAACTTCAATCAATTGATCAATTACCGTGTGGAGCTTAGGGATAAGCACCACATTGATGCCCTACTTGGGCACGAAAGCTATCAGTACAAATATCAAGGCTTTGGTAGCACCAAGGGGATTCAAGTACTTGACGATATTTATGAATTTGGCAACTTCGTACGCCCCGAGGATATTTCATCAAGCATTTCTGAATATCGTAAGGAGGGTTATTTCACCCGACTCAATTATGATTATGATCATCGCTACTATCTATCAGGCTCCTATAGGCGTGATGGCTCTTCGAGGTTCGCTCCAGGAAATAAGTGGGGTAACTTCTGGTCGGTAAGTACCGCTTGGCGTGGCGATGAAGAGGAGTTTATCAAGAATATAGATTGGATCGATACCTTTAAGCTCAGGGCTTCTTATGGAGAGACTGGTGTCGATGATGTCGATACATACTATGCCTATCAGACTTTATACTCGCTAGGGTACAATAACTTCGAATCTCCAGGTATATTATTTACAAGGGTGGGTAGCCCTAAGCTGATTTGGGAGACTCAGGTGAATTGGGACGTAGCCTTTGAGTTCGGTTTCTTTAACCGTATTAGAGGCAGTATAGAGTATTTCAATAAGGAGTCTAAAGACCTCATCTTCGGTACTCCATTGCCTTTGTCTTCTGGTAATACTGAGAGGAATGAAAATATCGGAAAGGTTAGAAACAATGGTATCGAGGTAGAGCTATCTGCCGATATCATTAAGACCAAAGACCTACGATGGACTCTTTCGCTCAATGCCACTCACCTAAGGAATAGGATCACTAAGCTTCCAGAAGGGCAGAAGGAGATCAAGAGCGGTACTAAGAAGTATATGGAGGGCAGAAGTATTTATGACTTTTGGCTACGTCAATATCATGGTGTAGATCCAAAGGATGGTATGCCACTCTATGTTTTCGATGATAGTGAGGAAAATAATTACGACTTCAGTAATGGTGGTCGCGAAATTAATGGCAAGAAGTACACCACCAATTATAAGCACGCCCTTTACGACTATTGCGGCACCGCTATCCCTACCGTATATGGTGGCTTCAATACCACTTTGGCTTACAAGGGATTTGATGTAAGTGCTTTCTTTACCTATCAGCTTGGTGGCAAGGTATATGATAGCGTTTACTCAGATCTTATGAGCATGAATACTTTTGGTGCGTCACTACACGTCGATGCTATGAATAAGAGCTGGAAAAAGGAAGGCGAAATCACCGATGTACCACGTCTAGACCATCTTGAGTCCACTACCATCGGAGCCACCTCTAGCCGTTTCCTCATCACAGGCAATGCTATCCTGCTCAAGTCTTTGATCATTGGCTATACCTTACCTAAGAATTGGATAGACCCAGTAGGCATCACAAAGGCTAGGGTAACACTCTCTGGAGAGAATCTATTCTTGGCTTCAGCACGTAAGGGACTTAATCCATTCGCATCTTACAGTGGTACGTTTAGCAACTCTTACTCTGCCTCTAAGGCACTGACATTTGGATTGCAATTAACATTCTAATGAGCTTACAATTTTATATGAAAAAGATATACAGCATTATAGGGCTCTGCATCCTATCGCTCATCGTTGCTACTGGGTGTAGTAAAGACTTCTTGAATACAGAGCCAAAAAATAGCGTCAATGAGAGTGTCGCTACCGCTTCGATCTCCGACTTAGGCTATATCCTTAATGGGGTGAATAACTACTTCTACAATGCCTGGTATAAACAAAACTATACCGGCCTATTTAGCTACAATATTACCAATGATATGATGGGTGAGGATGTGATCAACTCCACAACGGGTAATGGTTGGTTTATACCTGAATCCCGATGGCTCGGGATAAATAACCCCCACTCTAATCAGGTTTATTATACCTACTTTTACTTCTATAAGATTATCCAAAATGTTAATAGTATTTTGAATCGATATGAGGAGCTGGGAGATAAAACCGATGAAGGAGGTGCTATCAAAGGTGAGGCATTGGCCATTCGAGCTTTTTGCTACTTCCAGCTGGTGCAGAGGTATGGGAAGCGATACGTCAAGGGTGCTGATAATAGCCAGCTTGGCGTACCGATTCGTACAGAAGTACGCTTTGATCCTAAGGAGAGAGCTACAGTAGAGGAGGTCTATAAGCTGATCAATAAAGACCTAGATGAGGCGATTACGTTGCTTACAAAAGCAGATAATAAGGATGTCAAGAGGGTCAATCTAATCACCACTAAAGGCTTTAAGGCGAGAGTGGCTTTGGCGCAGCAAGAGTGGAGCACTGCAGCCCAGCAAGCCAAGGAGGTGATTGCATTAGCACCAAAGTATGGTCACAGACTCCAGAGTGGCAAGGAACTACTATCAGGATTTAATAGCATTGCTGATAACCCTGAATTTATCTGGGCATACAAGCAGACTACGGACCAAAATATGTACTACGGTTCATTCTTTGCCTACATGTCTTGGAACCATAGCTCTTCTAATATTCGCACTAATCCCAAGGTGATCAACTCTGCTCTATACAAGAAGATGAGTGCTACAGATATTCGCCGTTACTGGTGGGATCCAAAGGGCAATGGCGATATTGCAAAGGGATATGGCAAGAGAGCTAAAAACTTCGACGTAAAGCCTTACAATACCTTTAAGTTTATGGCTCAAGCTCCTGGCAATAGCTCTGGAGACTTTGTCTATATGCGACTCGCAGAGATGTATTACGTCGCAGCTGAGGCGTATGCTCGGGCTGGCATGGAGAGTGAAGCTCAAAAGATACTGGCCGAAGTGATGGTGACACGTGACCCCAACTATCAAGTAAGTAATAAGAGTGGGGTAGCATTGATTGAAGAAATAATGATAAATAGGCGTATAGATCTTTGGGGTGAGGGACATCGCTGGACCGACCTCAAGAGGCTTGGCTTGCCATTGGATCGTACGCTTGCCCCAAATACTAGTAAATCGGTTTCTCGAGAGATGAATGTAGAACCCGATGATCCGCGTTGGCAGTATGCCATCCCTAAGGACGAGATAGATGCCAATAAGGGACTTGTAAAGCAAAATGAATTGAAGTAAGGGCACTCGGTAGTATTTGTTTTAGGCTCTTAAAAGGTGGCTGGTGGCGTTTGTCCATTGGCCACCTTATTTTTAATGTA
>USJF01000105.1 GCA_900554935.1 uncultured Porphyromonas sp. | reverse complement strand
CCCACAGGGGGTCGTAGGTTTTGATTGGACAACTTGCTCTAGCTATTAATAGAGGAGTATATTCCTTATGGCTGCTTGCTTCCCTTCATCGAAGTGTAGGAAGTCGGTCAGATAATTGGATATAGAGCCGTACCTACGCTCTATTTCATCGGTGAGTTCATTGATTTGATTGGGCTCGCACCTGAAGTATTCCGTGAGTGCCTCCTGCACTCCTTGAGGCATAGCAAAGCCTTTTGGCTCCAACCTGTTTGCGGGGAGATTTTCATTGCTCATCATATAGTCCTCAATCGCATCGCTCTTGCTCACTCCTAGGATATGATGGATGAGCAGGATTACAAAGGATACTCGATCCTTTCCGAGGTCGTCACTCAATAGGATAGGGTACTTATCGGGATTGGTCAACTCGTTGAGAATGATTCGGAGCTGATTGGGATTATCAAATGCGATGTTAAAGAGCACCTCCCTATGCATTCCTTTGATCTCATTACGACTCCGCTCCCCTTCATAAATCTTATCGATGAGATACTGGAAGTCTATCTCTTTATCGGGCTCTACCATCACCTGCTCAATCGCCGACATACCCATACGTGGAGGATAATTGGCTATCCGTGAGGGCGACATAATATACTGCGTGCGTATACCCAGCATACCGATAATAGGGATATCCTGCTCAAAGCTTCGCCATAGGTCGCCGGAGCGATAGAGCATTCCCCACTTCATCTGCTGACCAGTGGCAGACATATAGCCGCCTGCATCACGGAGATTGAGGATGCCTACGGTAGGAATCAAGCGACTAGTGACTACCCGCATGTCGCTATTATTGAAGACCAGAAGGAAGTAAGTATGGCTGTAACTGCCGGATGGGCTATCGTAGTGGTAAACCTCCTTGCGAATCTGCTCTACCGCTAGTGGCTGATCGGGATAGATATTGGGATTGTCGGAAGCATAAATGGCCACATCGCCATTCATTCCAGGGTTGATTTGCCACTGAATAGTGTGATTTCCCTTGGCATTTTGTCTCGAATAGGCATCGATATAATAAGCCTGCTTGGCACAAGAGGTCATCACAATCCCTGCCAAGAGCATTGCCCAGATATAGGCGCTATCAAATACGGTGTTTCTCCACATACTATTCCTTGCTTATCAACCACAAATATAAGGAATTAGAGAGAGTTGCCACCCTTTAATTAGTTAAATCAAGTTACAAACTCGGCTCTACACGTCTCGAGAGTACGAAATTTCGCTTTCCCAATTCATCGGCATAGGCAAAGAGGAATTGGTCGCCCCCTTCTTTGATCTTCAATTGTCGTCTCAATTGGTCTGTAGAGGTGGGGAGGTTTTTAGCTTGAAGATGGATCGGGTGGCGAGCTATCTCTTTTAGCCATCGCTTCTCTCCTAGATTGTGCTCTAGTAGCTCAAAGGCACGACCGGGGAAGTGGGGCAGAAGCTCTTCCGAGAAGTAGAGATGGGTGTGGCGTGCGGGCTGCCAAACGGCATAGTCTAAGCCCAAACGCTCATACCCTACCTTGGCAAAAGCGGGGTATAGGTCATAGAGATACCGCCCTACCCTACTACTTATCTCTACGGATCTAGTGGCCTGACCATCTGCGGTACAAGTAATTGTTTGCGATTTTCCTATCTCTACGGCTGTGATACGCTGTGTGGCAGTAGGTGTGAAGTGCAATAGTAGCTCTTTTGCCTCACGCCTCAGCGAGATGATATGGGTATCGAATGGGTGTTGCAAAGCCCCCTCCAAGTAGGCGAGATCTGCCATCGGCGATAGCTTTACCAGCACCTCGCTTCTCGGTGAAACGGCCAAAAGCTGTGGTAGAAGTGTGGTCAGGTCTGGGCGACTATCCTCCAATCGAAAGACCCTTGATCGCGCTTCGGAAGGGCGGCGGTCGGGATCGATATAAATTAAGTCTGGCTGAAGCTCTCGTGCCAAAGCGATGCCCTCTACTTCTGCAGCGCCTGTATGGCAATGGATATTATTACACTCCAACGCCCTAAAGTTGTGAGCAGCGAGGTCGGCACGCTCCTGTGACAGCTCTAGGTAGGTTACCACTTTTGCCACCTTGGCAAAGGCAAAGCTATCTGCTCCCATACCACCGCTAAGATCTAGCACTGTACCACTAGGAGGCGCGAATTGGGACTTGTAGGCTGCTGTCTCGGGACTAGAGGATTGCTCCACTACCACTGCTTCAGGAATAAAGACCTCTGGCACCGCATACCACTCAGGGTGCTTTGTCTTTAGCTTTTGCCGTGCTTGGATCGCCTTGAGTGCCGCTGAGAAGTCAAAGTCGCCCGCACTGGTACGACCTCTTAGGGCCAACTGCCTTACATCCTCTTCCCTATGAGTCCAGACGTAGGCAAGTAATTCGGGATCCATCACTTTGCGTGGGGGATATAGGTCTCTAGTACCTTCGCTCCATTGGTCTCAATAGTCACCTGTTTCATGGATGCTGGAAGCAACAATAGCTCTCCTCTCCCGAGGTGATACGAGCCATTTATGGAGATCTCACCTTCATCTACAAATAGGATGGTAAAAGAGTCTCGCCCTTCCAACGCCATTGGATAGTCGTGGGTCAATTGAAGCATACGAGTGGAGAAGTAGTTGCATTCTACCATTGGCACAGGTTGGTCCTTTGTCTCACGGTCGTAAGGCTCAGCACCGTGTGTATTTAGCGAGAAGTCGATCACCTCTGCACCGTCCGCCACGTGCAGTTCACGCTTATGCCCTTCTTTATCTGTACGATTAAAGTCAAATAGACGGTAGGTAATCTTGCTCGCCTGCTGTATCTCCAGCAAAAGGTTCCCCGCTCCGATCGTATGCACCTTGCCCGCAGGGAGGAAAAAGAGATCGCCAGGGTGTGGAGTATGAGCTTCTAAGTAGCCCATCACGGCATCGGTCTGCACCAATTGTGGCAATGCCTCTTTAGTCGTCTGCTTCTGCCAACCAGCATAGATCTTAGCACTAGGCTCCGACTCTAGTAAGTACCACATCTCTGTCTTGCCCCAGCTATGGTGCCGCTTCTCGGCATAGGTATCATTCGGATGTACCTGCACACTCAAATCTTGCTGCGAGTCAATCAACTTAATCAGTAATGGGAACTTACCTCCGAAGCGTTCGAAGACCTGATGCCCCAGCAAGTCAGCACCATATTCCCGAGTTACCTCAATCAAGTCCTTCCCCTCCAATGGCCCTTCCGCCACCACCGAAGCATCGCCTTCCATCGGCGATATCTCCCAAGTCTCGCCGATATTATCGGCAGGCGAAGGACGGCCTTTGTACTGATAAATCTTATTCCCACCCCAAATTGTCTGCTTGTATACCTCCCTAAATCTCAAGGGATAAAGCTCTATTCTCTCTTTCATTACTGTAATATCTAATCCTAACTCATCTTTCACGCTCCAGTACAAAGGCGGTACGAGCAGGGATATAGAGGCTTAGCCAGCCACGTCCCTCGTAGTTCAACTCATGATCGCAGAGCGTAAAATGTGGCACTGAAAGATCCACAAGATCATGCCCGCCGAAGCGCCCTTCATCGGTACAGAAGAGCGTGCGATACTTACCCGCTGGCGCAGGGAATCGATAGTCCACAAAGGAGTCGGTCGGATGGAAGTTGTAGACAAATAGATAGTTGCCGCGCTCATAAACCAATACCTGATCTTCCCACTTATCCCATAACTGTACGAGAGGCAACTTATGGAAGTCTTCCACCCCACGTACAAAGTCCACCAGCTCCCGATCAAAGTCGCCCAATTGCTGATACTTCAAGAAGCCATTCTCCTCCAAGCTCCACTGCCGGCGCGCATACTTGTGGCTCCAACCATTCCCCTCACGAGGAAAGTCGATCCACTCAGGGTGGCCGAATTCATTTCCCATAAAGTTCAGATAACCTCCGTTGATAGTCGAAGAGGTCAGCAGGCGGATCATTTTATGCAAAGCAATACCACGGTTGACAACATAATTTTCGTCTCCCTTCTGCATGTGCCAGTACATATCGGCATCAATCAGGCGGAAGATAATCGTCTTATCTCCTACTAATGCCTGGTCATGACTTTCTGCATACGAAATGGTCTTTTCATCCTGGCGACGGTTGGTTACTTCCCAGAACATGCTGGAAGGCTTCCAGTCTTCATCGATCTTTTCTTTGATTGTCTTGATCCAGTAGTCCGGAATATTCATGGCCATACGATAATCGAAGCCGTAACCGCCATCTTCTACTTTGGCAGCCAGTCCCGGCATACCGGAAACTTCTTCGGCAATGGTTATCGCCTTCGGATTTACCTGATGAATCACTTCATTAGCCAGTGTCAGGTAACAAATCGCATTATCATCCTGATGACCGTTGAAATAATCTCCGTAGTTACAGAAAGCTTCACCCAGTCCATGGCTGTAATATAACATAGAAGTCACTCCATCAAAACGGAATCCGTCAAATTTATATTCTTCCAGCCAGTACTTGCAGTTTGACAACAGGAAGTGGATCACTTCATTCTTGCCATAATCAAAGCAGAGAGAGTCCCAAGCCGGATGTTCGCGACGAGCGCCCGGATAAAAATACTGATTCGGATCACCGGCAAAGTTTCCTAGTCCTTCTACTTCATTCTTCACTGCATGTGAATGAACGATGTCCATAATCACAGCAATACCCATCTCATGAGCAGCATCAATCAATGCTTTTAGTTCATCGGGGGTACCAAAACGCGAAGAGGCAGCAAAGAAACTGGATACATGATAGCCGAAGCTTCCATAATATGGATGTTCCTGAATAGCCATAATCTGGATACAATTATATCCTTCTTCAGCAATACGAGGAAGTATTTTCTCGCGGAATTCGTTATATGTGCCCACTTTTTCCTCCTGCTGTGCCATTCCGATATGACATTCATAAATCAACAGTGGATTCGTGTCGGGCTTAA
>USJF01000104.1 GCA_900554935.1 uncultured Porphyromonas sp. | reverse complement strand
GTTACAAACTCACAGAGGAGGGAGTTACAAACTCGATTTTTGCTCTCCTTTTTTCCTCTTTCCATTCCCCAGACTTGTATGCTTTTTCGTGTGAAAAAGTTGGCTTCTGGCTTTGCCGTGGCTGTAGATTTTGGTATCTTGCACGAAAGGAATTTTTATTGAGCAACCAATTATCTTTAGAGAGTACAGGGTATGGAACAGGGAAAGGCAAAATTGATCGGGACGCTGGCTATAGCAGTGGCAATGATCGTGGCAGTAGTGATTGGTGGTCGTGCGCTGGTGCATCGTAATGATGGCCCTAAGACACTCAGTGTGAAGGGTGGGGCAGAGCAAGACTTCGTTAGTGACTTGGTGGTGTGGAATGTGACGATCCAAAGCCATAGCTCTACACCATTGGAGGGGCTGAAGGATGTGGAGCGTCAGCAAAAGATATTGGCCAGCTTTCTCTCTGCTCGTAAGGTGCAGGAGAGTGAAGTGGTCTTTGGACCTGTCTCTTATCGAGAGGATGTCACTGGCTACTACGATCCTAAGCAGGAGCGATATATAGAGATCAAGAATGGCTTTGTGGTACAGCAGACTGCTACGGTGACTAGTCAGAGAGTGGATGAGATAGAAAATGTGGTGCGTGAGGTGTGTTATCTGATAGCGCAGGATGTGACAGCGACCTCGGAGGATCCTCGGTATTACTACACTAAGCTGGCCGACCTGAAGCTAGAAATGGTGGCGGCTGCCTCGGAGGATGCTCGGCTGAGGGCTGAGCAGATTGCTTCGGAGAGCAAGGCACACTTGGGTGGGCTTAGGAAGGCGAGTCTTGGGACTTTCCAGATTATTGGTAAGCACTCTAATGAGGACTATTCGTGGGGAGGCAACTTCAATACCTCTAGCAAGGAGAAGACGGTGAGCATCACGGTGACTGCGGAGTATCTAGTGAAGTGAAGAAAAACTAAGCAACCATTTCAGAACCTTCTACTATTATAAGTGTCTATGGACTTATTTCAGGCTGACTATGATAGGATAGCGGAGCTTCGAAAGCTATTGGAGCAGTATGAGCAGGAGTACTATGTGCTGAATGCTCCTACTATCAGCGACGAGGAGTTTGACCACTTGATGAAGGAGCTGGAGACGCTGGAGGAGCAATATCCTGACCTTGTGACGCCCGATTCGCCTACGCAACGGGTGGGAAGTGAATTTTGGAGGGAGGGCAAACTGGGGAGGGCGAGCCAGTCTGAAGGATCTACTTTTAAGCATCGCTATCCGATGCTTTCGCTCGCCAATAGTTACTCGTGGGAGGATGTATTGGACTTCTACCGAAGAGTTCGGCAATTGGTGGGCAAAGAGGCTGACTTAGTGGCGGAGCTGAAGTTTGATGGTACCTCTATCTCTATTATCTATGAAGGGGGACTCTTGAAGCGGGCTCTAACGCGTGGCGATGGCTCTGTGGGTGAGGATGTAACGAGGGCTATCCAAGCGATGGAGTGTGTGCCGAAAAGACTCACGGGCGATGATCTGCCAAGCTATGTGGAGGTACGTGGAGAGATCTTACTTCCTTGGACGGAATTTCAAAGAATCAATAAGGAGCGTGAGGAGGAGGAGTTGCCACCTTTTGCTAATCCTAGAAATGCGGTGGCGGGAACGATCAAGACGAAGGAGAATGTTGAGATGGTGATCCGTAGTCGTAGACCGACTGCTTTCTTTTATTACCTATTGAGTGATGATGAGAAGTGGTTGCCCGACCTGCATCACGACCGCTTGGTGCTGATGCGTAGGCTGGGGCTTCCTGTGGATGAGCATAGCCAGGTATGCGATTCGCTAGAGGGGCTGAAGACTTATTTGGACTATTGGGATACTCATAGGCATCAACTGCCGGTGGCTACTGATGGTGTGGTGGTGAAGGTGGATAGCTATGCGCTACATGCTCTTCTCGGTACTACTGCGAAGTCGCCTCGCTGGGCCATGGCCTATAAATTTTCGGCTGAGAAGGCTTTGACGCGTCTTGAATCGGTGAGCTATCAGGTGGCTCGTACGGGGGTGATGACGCCTGTGGCTAATCTTGAACC
This sequence comes from uncultured Porphyromonas sp., assembly GCA_900554935.1. Lineage (GTDB taxonomy): Bacteria > Bacteroidota > Bacteroidia > Bacteroidales > Porphyromonadaceae > Porphyromonas_A. Next base: position 2,871 of record USJF01000104.1, on the reverse strand, counting down.
AATAGAGCTATCGGGGACTACTGTCTCGAGGGCTACGCTCCATAATGCTGATATCATCAGTGAACTGGATCTGCACATCGGGGACTTGGTGATGGTGGAGAAGGGAGGGGAGATCATCCCGAAAATCACCTCGGTGAGGTACGACCTTAGGGATGAGAAGACGGGTGCTGCGGTGACGATGCCTAAGGTTTGTCCAGAGTGTGGTACGCCTCTAGAGCGTGAGGAGGGGCTGAGCGCTACCTTTTGCCCCAATGAGTGGGGCTGTCCGGCTCAGATTGAGGGTAAGATTGAGCACTTCTGTAGCCGTAAGGCAATGGATATCAATATCGGTCCTAAGACGATTCATCTACTCTGCTCTTTGCTGGGGTTGAGGAGTGTGGCGGATCTGTACGATCTTACTGAGGGGGAGCTTCTGAGGTTACCTAGCTTTAAGGAGCAGAAGGCAAGCAATCTACTTAAGAGTATTGAGAGCTCTAAGTCGACACCTTTTGATAGGGTGCTTTTCGGCCTTGGTATTCGTCAGGTAGGGAGCACGGTGGCGGCATATTTAGCAGACCATTTTAGGTCGCTGGTAGCGCTGCGATCGGCAAGTAGGGAGGAGCTTTTGGAGCTGGAGGATATTGGGCCGGTGATAGCGGAGAATATCCTTAGGTATTTTGCCGAAAGCCACAATGTGGAGACTTTGGAGCGACTAGAGAGGGTGGGGGTACAATTGCGGTTTACGGAAGCAGCTACACCCATGCCAAAAAGTTCGCTACTGGAGGGGATGAGCATTGTAGTGAGCGGTGTTTTCCATACTATTACACGTGATGAACTGAAGGCGCTGATTGTGGCGAATGGAGGGAAGAATGTATCGAGTATCAGCGGAAAGACGTCGCTGGTCATTGCTGGGGAGAATATGGGGCCAAGTAAGAAGGAGAAGGCTGAGAAGCTGGGGATTGAGATAATGAGCGAAGAGCAGTTTTTCGCTAAATATGATGAATTGAAGGGGAGGTAATGTAGATGCAGAACTTTGTACACTTACATGTCCACTCGTACTACTCGGTACTGGATGGACAATCGTCGATAGAGGGGTTGTTGGAGCAGGCTAAGAAGAATGGTCAGCCTGGTCTTGCGCTTACGGATCACGGGGTGATGCTGGGGATTAAGTCCTTTTGGGATGCTCCTAAATCAATGAAGAAGAAAAAGATCAAGGATCTTACGAAGAAATTGGAAGGCGCATCGGAGGAGGAGAAGCCCAGTTTCCTTGAGGAGATTAAGGAGTGGGAGGAGTGGAGCTTTAAGCCGATCATAGGATGTGAGTGCTATGTGGCGAGGAATGGGCGTCTGAGCAAGAAGGGAAAGCAGGACTTGAGTGGCTATCACTTGATTGTGCTAGCAAAGAATATGCAGGGGTACAAGAACCTTATTAAGATGGTGTCGAGAGCCTCTTCGGAGGGTTTTTATGGGCGTCCTAGAATTGATAAGGAGCTTCTGGAGCAATATCACGAGGGGCTGATAGTGCTGAGTGCTTGCCTCGGTGGAGAGATTCCTCAACTGATTATGAATGGTCGCTTAGAGGAGGCTAAGCAGGCAGTGCTATGGCATAAGGAGCTATTTGGGGAGGACTATTATCTGGAGTTACAGCGGCATAAGACGGATAAGCCTAGGGGTAATCAGGAGACTTACGCTCATCAAGTGAAGGTGAATGAGGTCTTGGTGCAACTCTCTAAGGAGACGGGTGTAAAGCTAGTGGCGACCAATGATGTCCACTTTGTACGTGAGGAGGATGGGGAGGCTCACGATAGACTGATCTGCGTGAGTATGGCGAAGAATTACGAGGACCCTAGCCGTTTGACCTATACTAAGCAGGAGTGGCTCAAGAGCACTGAGCAGATGTCGGAGATATTTGCCGATATCCCCGAGGCGATAGCCAATACGATGGAAATCTTTGATAAGGTGGAGACCTATTCTATTGAGAATAAACCTCTAATGCCACACTTCGAGATTCCAGCAGAGTTTGAAAATGATGATGACTATCTTCGCCATCTTGCTTATGTTGGAGCTCATCAAAGGTTTGGCGAGGAGCTAAGTAGTGAGGTGAAGGAGCGACTGGACTTTGAGCTCTCTACCATTAAGAATATGGGTTTCCCTGGCTACTTCTTGATTGTACAAGACTTCATTGCGGAGGCTCGCAAACTGGGGGTAGCAGTGGGGCCAGGTAGAGGTTCTGCTGCGGGCTCTTTGGTTTCCTACTGTCTGAGGATTACTGACTTAGATCCACTAAAGTATGACCTGCTTTTTGAGCGTTTCTTAAATCCTGATCGTATTTCTTTGCCTGATATTGATATTGACTTCGATGATGATGGTCGGCAAGATATCCTGAGGTGGGTAACTGAGCATTACGGCAAGGAGCGCGTGGCTCATATCGTTACTTATGGTACAATGGCGGCTAAGATGGCGATCAAAGACCTTGGTCGTGTGCTTGGATTACCACTCTCAGAGACCAATGCACTAGCCAAGATGATCCCCGACCGTATGCCAGAGGGCGGAAAGGTCAATATCAATAATACGCTGAAGCAGATACCAGAGTTTAGGGATGCCTATTATGAAGGGGATCCACTGAAGCATGATGTGATAGAGTATGCACGGCAGTTGGAGGGGACGGTGCGTAATACAGGCGTGCATGCTTGTGGTATCATTATCGGTCAGACTGATATCTCGGACGTGGTGCCTACCTTCGTAACTGCGGATAAGGATACTGGTGAAGATATCTTGGTGACTCAATATGAAGGGAGTGTGATTGAGTCAACTGGCTTGATCAAGATGGACTTCTTGGGCTTGAAGACCTTGTCCATCATCAAGGAAGCAATCGAGAACGTGAAACTGACT
>USJF01000103.1 GCA_900554935.1 uncultured Porphyromonas sp. | reverse complement strand
GGAGCTACTGGATAAGGCGGCAGAGGATAGCCATATCCGTAGAGAGCTCTTTGAGCAGGCGGATGAGCAGAATGGATATGAACTGCCTTTGGTGCTGAGTGGCACTCTGGGGATGCCAAATGCCTTTTATATGCCGGCACAGAGCTATCTCTCCAATGACCATCTTTTCTCTATTCAGGCGGAAACAATCCAGAAGTTAGGAAGCAAGGGCTCGGGTATATTTGTGGGGCGATGTGCCGATTTTCTACTAAAGGGGCACGGTCACTTGCTCTCTATCTTTGTAACTGATGATGAGGAGCTACGGGCTAAGGTGGTTCAGGAGCGCCTGAAACTTAGCTCGATAGAGGAGGCTCAGCGTGAAGTGGAGCGAGTGGATAAAAGTAGGCGGGACTACTACAATTACTACACGTCGCGTCACTGGGGCAGGGGTGACAATTATGACCTTTGTCTGAAACTTTCATCCGTTGGCATAGATTATGCTGTAGAGATGATAATAGGCATTATGCGGGAGAGGGGCTTTATTAAGGATTAAACCGGTGTGCGGGGAGGGTGCCTATTCCTTTTGGCCCACACGACAAAGGAATAGATATGAATGAGATGATGTATAGGAGATATAGTAAGGTGCTGGTCGATGAGACAGCCACTCCCTTTGGCGAGGAGCAGGAGGGAGAGGAGGGCTTGGGCGGTCTCTTCGGTAGCCACTCTAAGGGAGATGCGAAAACATCTCGCACTGAGGAGCCCACTACTGGCGGAGGCGACCAGTCGAGTACCCCTACGCTAGATAAGTATGGCACGTGGCTGAATGACCAAGCGAAGGAGGGGATGCTGGACCCTATCTTGGGGCGGGAGCAGGAGCTTTTACGGGTGGCTCAGATACTTTCGAGGAAGAAGAAGAATAATCCTATCCTGATTGGTGAACCAGGGGTGGGAAAGACGGCGATCGTAGAGGCACTAGCACAGAGGATCGTGAGTAATGAGGTGTCCATACCGCTACTCAACAAACGGATTGTTTCGGTAGACCTGGCTGGTATGGTGGCTGGCTCTATGTACCGTGGTCAGTTTGAGGAGCGGATAAAGGGTATCATCTCGGAGCTGAAGGCCAACCCAGATATCATCCTTTATATCGATGAGATACATACGCTGGTGGGGAGTGGTAATAGCCAAGGTGGGCTGGATGCCGCTAATATCCTTAAGCCGGCTCTTTCTCGGGGAGAGATCAAGGTGATCGGGGCTACTACGCTGGAGGAGTATCGGAAGTCGATTGAGAAGGATGGTGCCTTGGAACGTCGTTTTCAGAAGGTAATGGTGGAAGCGCCTGATGCACATGAGACGCTACAGATCCTTAGGAAGCTAAGACCTCGGTATGAGGCACACCACCATGTATCGTATAGCGACGAAGCACTTCTAGAGGCAGTAAGGCTATCAGATAGGTATGTGACCGATCGCTTTTTCCCCGACAAAGCAATTGATGCGATGGACGAGGCGGGAGCCTATGCTTTTATCTCACAGCAAAAGCCAATAGACCTCTCGAGGTACGAAGAGAAGATTGCGGAGGCGGCAAAGCTAAAGCAGAAGGCGGTGGCGGAGAGTGACTACGAACTGGCAATTAAGTACCGCGACGAGGAGAAGGCTGCGAAGGGAGCCCTAGCGGAGTACAAGGGTAAGCTAGAGCGTGGTGAGCTACTATCGGAGAAGATAGTGGTAGGCGTTGCAGAGGTACAGAAGGTAGTCTCGATGGCGAGTGGAGTGCCGGTGGAGTCGTTTACGAAAGACGACTTAGCAGCCCTCTCGGAGCTAGGAGTAAAGCTCAAGGCACGTGTGAAAGGGCAAGACCATGTAGTCGATGCTGTAGCTAGCGCTATTCAAAGGAATAGAATCGGACTGCGTGACCCTAATAAGCCTATTGGCTCTTTCCTATTCCTTGGCTCTACAGGTGTGGGTAAAACCCTCCTTGCGAAGCGAATTGCTTGCGAACTCTTTGGAAGTGAGGAGGCGATGATACGTGTGGATATGAGTGAATTTATGGAGCGACACGCAGTATCCCGGCTGGTGGGAGCCCCTCCAGGATATGTAGGTTACGACGAAGGGGGTGAGCTGACCACAAAGGTGAAGCGTAGGCCTTACAGTGTGATCCTTTTTGATGAGATCGAGAAGGCGCATCACGATGTCCACAACCTACTATTGCAACTCCTAGATGATGGTATCCTCACCGATAGCAATGGGGGCAAGGTGAGCTTTAAGAATACCATTGTGATCATGACCTCCAATGTGGGGACACGGCAATTGGAGGAGTTTGGCACTGGTATCGGCTATCGAGACACTTCATCGACCGACTATAGCCAACTCTCTAAAGAGGTCATTGAGAAGATGCTAAAGAAGAGCTTTGCCCCTGAGTTCCTCAATCGTATTGATAAGATTGTCACCTTCAACGCTCTTGGAAAGGAAGTGCTACGAGATATTGTAGATATCCAGCTCGGAGAGCTCACTGAGCGTCTGCAAGGATTGGAGCTAGAGATCAGTTACTCCGACAAGGCAAGGGCATTCCTTGTAGAGAAGGGTTTTGATCCTAAGCTTGGGGCTAGACCACTCAACCGAGCAATCGCAGAGTATGTTGAAGATATGGTAACGCAAGCCATCATCGATGGTGATGTGAAAGCACCTGGAAACTATCGGATCGATATAGAGAAAGGCAAGTCGCCCTCCAAGCTACAGATAATTCCAGTTTTATAAATAAAAGAGGGGCTCAACCGATTAGTTGAACCCCTCTTTTTTACTATTACTTTGCAACGCTATAGTAGGCATCATCCGGGATAAAGGTCATCCCTTCATCTACACCCATTCTCTGCCACTGAATACCAATTCTATTCCAGAAAGTTGGCCAACCACCTTCAATGCGACCGATACTTACCACCTTCACCTTGTGCAGGCCTTGTGCCAAAGCGATAGAGGTATCGTGGCGCGAAGTCTTAGTCACCTCCCCTTCATTGTCAATCACTAGTTGGTCATCAATCCACACCTTGTGATGTAGAGAGCTGAGTCTATAGACAGCATCCTCAGGGAAGTTGATATAACCCTCATAGATAGCACCGTAGTGGTTTACGTTGCTCATCTGGTGCTCTAGTCTACTCTCCTTGTAGAAAGGTAGACCGCACTCCGACATCTTGCCACCCTCCACTACTGTAAGGCTATCAGCAGGGAAATCAAGCACCTCCTTCACATTCTTGAAGTAGTGGTCCGCCTTGTAACTAAAGCGAATGCCAGGCTTGTATCCCTCGTCACCACTCTGAGCTTCGGCAGGGGCAAAGGTTTCTCTCGAAACTTTAATGGTGCGAACTGGGCTCATGCTACCGCCCAATACCACAGAACGAATCTTCAGCTCAGCATTCTCATTGAAAGTGAGAGGCTCACTGTAGATGATACCAGTCTTGAGGGTAGGCTCCGAACCATCGAGCGTGTAGATAATCTTATCAACGCTATTGGTGGTGGTAAACTTAAGGGTTACAGGATCCACAAACGCCACTGTATTGATACTTCCGCCCTCCTGCTCTGGCTGTGGAATATAGTAGCGAATATCGTGGTAGTCTAGTCGCTTCTGCATATTCTGTACCCTGCGCTCAAAGTCGGCAAAGTCCTTTTTCTCTAGCGGAGTCCAAGCCACCTCCGATACAGCTAGCATACGTGGGAAAGCATGGTACTCCACCTGCCAAGGCTCGTAGAAATACTCCGACCAGTGATTGCCCTGCACACCTAGTACATGGTGGCGCTTATCGGCATCAATCGCCTCAGGGATAGGATTGTACTTGTACACCTTATCCAGTGTAGAGTATCCTCCAATCGCTTGTGGCTCAATATGGTAATCGCCCTGATAATGATCGTGATAAAGCCCCTCACTGCTAGGGCACATAATCACATCATGCCCCATATTGGCCGAAGTGATGCCACCCTTTTCGCCCGTCCAGCTCATCACAATAGCACTTGGTGCCAGACCACCTTCGAGGATCTCCTCCCAGCCAATCATCTTCTTGCCGTGGCTCAGTACAATCTCCTCAATACGGTGGATAAAGTAGCTCTGTAGCTCATACTCATCCTTCAGCCCCTCAGCCTTGATACGGGCTTGGCACTTAGGGCACTTCGCCCAAATACGCTTAGGCGCCTCGTCACCACCAATGTGGATATACTCACTATCAAATAGCGGAATGATCTCATCAAGGATATTCTTGGCAAATTCAAAGACCTCGTCGTTACCCGCACAAAGCACCTCATCCGAAACACCCCAGATATTACGTACCTCGTAAGGAAAATCCTTGCCCCAGCACCCTAGCTCTGGATAGGCAGCTAGTACCCCTACATTGTGCCCAGGGAACTCAATCTCCGGCATCACCTCCACATAGCGAGCCCTGGCATAAGCTACGATATCCTTTACCTCCTCCTGAGTGTAGAAGTAAGGTCCATAGGTAGAGCCATCACCCTCGATACGCTTGCTAGCGATCTCAGTAAGTCGTGGGTATACCTTGCTCTCGATACGCCACCCCTGATCCTCAGTGAGGTGCCAGTGCATCGTATTGATCTTGAGCATCGACATAATATCAATCAGCTTCTTCGTCTCCTCCACCGTGATAAAGTGACGGCACGGATCCAGATGCATTCCACGGTAACCAAATCGGGGCTCATCCTTGATCGTCACATAAGGCAACGTCCAAGCCACATTACGCACCACATCAGGGCTCTCAATCTCCGCTGGGAGCAATTGTAGCAAAGTCTGCATACCCCAGAAGATTCCACGAGCCGTCTGCCCTTGAAGCTTGATACCCTCTTTCGATACCTGGAGAATATACCCCTCAGGATTAGGCACCACATCGGCCCCTACTATCTCAAAGGCAATCTCCTGCTTAGGGTTCTTGCTCTCACCAGTAATTTGCAGATTAAAGCCAGTAGACCTCTTGATCTTCTCTGCAAAAAACTTAGCCACCTCGGTTAGCTCGCCTT